>CADCRC010000034.1 GCA_902803795.1 uncultured Erysipelotrichaceae bacterium
GAAATTGAAGATGCTAAAGAATTAGATGAAGCAAAAGAAAATGCAAAAGATATTATTGATGCATCTGATACTTTACTTGAAATAGTAAATGGAATACTTGATATTTCTAAGATTGAATCTGGTAAATTAGAAATATCTGAATCTTCATATTTGTCATTTGAACTATTTGAAGGACTTGCTAAATTAATTAGTCCTAGAATGAGAGAAAAAGGTCTTGATTTTAATTTTTTTATCGCTCCTGATTTACCTAAGACATTATATGGAGATCATGCAAATATAAAGAAAATAGTTACTAATTTATTATCTAATGCATGTAAATATACTGAAAGAGGTTTTGTTAATTATGAAGTTAATTGCGTTAATAGTTCTGATTCTACAAAATTAATTATTAGTGTTGAGGATTCTGGTAGAGGTATAAAAAAAGAAAATGTAGCTAAATTATTTACTAAGTTTGAAAGATTAGATATGGATAGAAATACGACAATTGAGGGTACTGGACTTGGTCTTGCTATTACTAAGCAATTAGTTGAAATGATGGGTGGTAAGATAATTGTTCATACTATTTATAAAGAAGGTTCTAAGTTTACTGTTATTTTAGATCAAAAAATATCTAATGAAGTTTTAGTTGAAAGTACTGCGAAACTTGATGTTATTGATATGAATTCAATTAATGTTTTGGTTGTTGATGATAATAAATTAAATCTTAAGGTTGAAACTAAAATTTTAAATAAATTAGGTGTTAGAAATGTAAAGTGTGTTGATAGTGGATTTGGTGCAATAGATGAAATTAATAATAATAAGAATTATGATATTATTTTATTAGATGATATGATGCCTAAAATGAGTGGTGTTCAAACTTTAAAAGAGTTAAAGAAAATAGATGGTTTTAATATTCCTACTATTGCTTTGACTGCGAATGCTATAGTTGGTAGTCGTGAAAAATATTTAAAAGATGGTTTTAATGATTATTTATCTAAACCTATTGATAGACATGATCTTGTTAAAATATTAAGAAAGTTTGTTAGTAAAAATAATATTTATGCAGATGAGGATGATGAAGAAATAAAATATACTGAGATTGAAAAAACTATTGATAATTCAAATAATTTAGTTGATGCTGGTGTGATTAAAAGTGATGAAAATGAAATTAGTGATCCCAAAGAGTATTTAAAATCACTTGGAGTTGATATAGATAAATCTTTAGAATTATTGGGTGATATGGAAATGTTTAATATGACATTGTCTGATTTTATTTTAGAAGTAGATGAAAAATGGAATAGGATAAAAAATGAAAAAGATAGTGGTGATATAGAGAATTATACTATTGATGTACATTCTTTAAAAAGTGATTCTAAATATTTAGGTTTTATGAATTTAGCTGATGTAGCATATGCTCATGAATTAAAAGGTAAGGAAAACAACTTAGATTATATAAAAGAACATTTTGTTGAATTAGAAAATGAATATAATAAAGTAATTGATGCTGTAAATAAATATAAAACTAAGTTTTTATAATATTTGGAGGGATAGATGAATATAGTAAAAAAAGCTAAACGATTTGCGATTAAATATCATAGAGGACAAGTTAGAAAAAATGATACTGATAAACCTTATATAATACATCCTATTGAAGTTAGTAATATTTTAAGTAAATATGGTTATGATGAAAATGTTGTTGCTGCAGGACTTCTTCATGATACTTTAGAAGATACTAAGGCTAAAATTAGTGATATTAAAAGAATGTTTGGTGATGATATATTGTCACTTATATTAGGAGATAGTGAAGAAGATAAAAAATTATCTTGGGAAATCAGAAAAAAGGGTGTTATTGATAAAGTTAAAATGCTTGATATTCGTCATAAAGCTGTCGTTTGTGCAGATAAAATTAGTAATCTATCTGATATGTTAATTAAATTTAGAATTTATGGAGAAGATTATCATGCTTTTAAAAGAGGTAAAGATAAACAAAAATGGTATTATGAAAATATATATAATAGTTTAATATATAATGAAGATAATAATAATGAGATGTTTAAGGAATTATATGATTTGATTAGAAAAGTATTTTATAATGAAGAAGATGAATTTGTTAAAAATAATATATTTAATGATAATATAGAATATTATAATAAATTAGTTGTTATAAATTATAAAAGATTAGAACTTGTTAAATTAAAAGATGTATGTGATATTAAACCATTTGTTATAGAATTTACTGGTACACCTAGGACGTTTAAAACTACTATTATTAAAAAACTTAGTGATTTTTTGAAGAAAAGTAATTTTAAAATAGAGTATATAGATGAATATACTAAATCGAATACTTATAAAAAACTTGATGGTTTTGATAAAATGAATATTGCAGATAGTGTTTTAAATAATATAAATAAATCTATTAGTAAGAATCCTGATATAGTTATTGTAGATAGAGGTTTATTTGATATACTTATTTTACTTGATAGATTTTATTGTGATGGATATATAGATATATGTATGTATAATAGTTATAAGAATAAATATGTATCTTTAATAAATAAAGAGAATATAATAATATGTACTTATTGTGATAGTATTGTTAGTTTGAAAAGAGATTATTATGATAAATTGTCTCTTGATAAAAGAAGATTTTTAAGTGTTGATAATGTTGTTTCTTATAATAAATCTTTGAATAATGTTAAAGATAGTATTGATAATATATATTTATTTGATGGTAATTTAGATGATTGTGATGAGATGTTTGTTATTGTTAATAAGATACTTGATGAAATTAAGCAATATTATGTAAAATATGTTAATGATATATTTAGATAAGTTGAATATTTAGAAAAATGTTGTATAATATTTGATAAAAAAGAGGTGATTTGATGTCTGATGATTATACGCAAAGAATAAAAATTGATTCAAAAAATTTGGAAGCTATGAAATTAATGCATTATTTTATAACTGATAAGAATTATAATCCTATTGTTGTACAAGGACTTGATGATGAAATATGGCTTGAAAATTTAGATGAGGAATATAAGGTTATTAGAATAGTGTCTGGTTATATTCATAATGATGAACAGTATGATTATAATCAATTTAGAGCTAATAGAATAATAAGTAAAATTAAGAAGAAGACTTTTTCTTTTTCTATGAATACTTTAAATATATATTTAGATTTAGGTGATAATGTAACTAAGTTTGATGAAAATAGTAAACATTCAATTAATATTAAATTAAATAAAGAATCTGATTTTAAAAGTAGTGGATTACTTGATTTTTTTCCTGATATTATTAGTAAAACTAAATTTAAAGAATCTGGAATTGCTTTGTTCAGTAGAATTACTAGTGATATTAATAAAGTTGCGAAAAAAGATGGTGAGAAATTTAGTAAATTGTTTTCTCCTAAGACTCCTCTTGTTACATATATATTGATTGCTTTAAATGTATTTTTATATTTTATGCCTATAATTTTTGGAATATATAATGAGGTTATTTCAAGGTTTGCAATATCTGGATTTTTGATTAGAAATGGTGAATATTATAGATTATTATCTGGAATATTTTTACATGGTTCTTTACTTCATTTGCTTTTTAATATGTATGCTTTATGGGTTCTTGGTAAACAATTAGAAAGTTTAGTTGGAAGAGGTAAATTTTGTGTTATTTATTTTATAAGTGGTTTATGTGGTTCATTGTTTTCTATGTTGTTTAATCATAATGTATTTTCTGTTGGAGCAAGTGGAGCTATATTTGGATTAATGGGATCATTGCTTTTCTTTGGTTATCATTATAGAGTTTATTTTGGTAATACAATAATTAGAGAAATATTACCTGTTGTTTTAATAAATTTATTATTTGGATTTTCTTCATCAAATGTTGATAATTTTGCTCATATTGGTGGATTGATTGGTGGATTTATGATTACTTCTGGTCTTGGAATAGATGATAAGAGTAGTAGATCTGATAGAATTAATGGTTTAATTGTTATAACTATATTTATTGCATTTTTGATTTATATGGCATTTTGGTATGTTAAATAAATTGAAAATATATAGTTGTTATGTTAGAATGAATATAAGGTAGGTGATTATAATATGTCAAAGGTTGAGCATACAAGTTTGTATGATATTGCAGAGTTTGATGAACAGGAGGTTCATGAAATATTAAATGAGGTATATACTTCATTAACTGATAGGGGCTATAATGCAACTAATCAAATTGTTGGTTATTTAATTAGTGGAGATCCAGGATATATTTCAAGTTATAATGATTCTAGAAATAAGATTCAACAAATTGATAGAGCTAAAATTGTAGAGATATTATTATCATCTTTTCAAAAGAATAATTTATGAGATATTTAGGTTTAGATTTAGGAACTCATAGACTTGGTGTTAGTTTGTCTACTTTAGATATGGCTGTTCCTTTGATGAGTATTGAACATGAAAATAATTATGATTATTTAATAGATGAAATAAGAAAGCTTGTTGAATCTAAAAATATAGATATGGTAGTTTTGGGATTACCTAAGAATATGAATAATTCTTTAGGAAATAAAGGAATAGATGCTATAGAATTTGGCGATAGAATAAAAAAAGAGATTGGTGTAGATGTTGTGATGCAAGATGAAAGATTATCTACTGTTAGTGCAACTAATATGTTAATTGATAGAGATATGAGAAGAGAAAAAAGAAAAGATGTTGTAGATAATATTGCTGCTACAATTATATTGCAATGTTATCTTGATAGGAGGAAAAATGAAAGATAAAAAGTTTACTTTAATTGATGAAAATGGAGTTAAAACTACATATAGTGTTTTATTTACATTTGAAAATGAAAAAACTGGAAAAAATTATATAGCTTATACTGATAATTCTAGAGATAAAGATGGTAATATTCAAATATATGCTTCTATATATAATCCTAATGATTCAACTGCAAAATTAGAAGAGATTAAAACAGAAGAAGAGTGGAAAGTAATTGATACAATTATTAAAACTTTACAAGATGAATTAAAGAAAGGATCAGAAGCTTGAAAAAGAGAGTTATTATAATTATCTTTTTTGTTTTAATTATTGCTGTTTGTTTTTTCGGATATTTTTATTTAATTTCTCCTGTTGATTCTAATAATAAAGAAACTGTTGTTTTTGAAATTAAAGATGGAGAGAGTTCTATTGAGATAGCTGATTCTTTAAAAAAAGAGAAATTAATTAAATCTAAATATTTCTTTTTATTATTATATAAGTTAGAAAATAGCAAGATTAAATTTACTACTTATGAATTAAATAGATCTATGAATGTATATGAAATACTTGATACTATTAGTACTGGTAATGGTATTAATACTAATTTAGTTAATATTACTTTAAAAGAGGGAGATACTATAAAAAATTTTTCTAAAGAAATAAGTGATAAAACTGGTAATTCATATACTGAGGTTATTGCAGTATTTAATGATAAGACATTTATAAAAAAGATGATTGATAAATATTGGTTTTTAGATGATTCTTTATTGTCTAATAATTTATATTATCCTTTAGAAGGATATATTGTGCCTGATACTTATGAGATTAATTCTAAATCTAGTATTGAGGATATTATAATTAAATTATTGAATGAGAGTGATAAAAAATTTGCTAGTTATAAAAATATAGAAAATTTTAAAGATATTGTTATTTTGTCTTCTATTGTAGAAAAAGAAGCTATTACAATTGAAGATAAAAAAGAAGTTGCTGGTGTTTTTTATAATAGAATTGCATCTAATATGAATTTAGGTTCTGATGTTACTGTTTATTATGGACTACAATTAGATATGAGTAATGATTTAACATCAGAACAGATTAATAGTGTAAATGCTTATAATACAAGACTTCCTGAAATGAGAGGTAAACTTCCAATTGGTGCTGTTTGTAATCCAAGTGTTGAAACTATTAATGCGACTATAGATTATTCAAAGAATGATTATTTATATTTTGTAGCTGATAAAAATGGAAAAGTGTATTATAGTAAAACTTTGAATGAACATAATAATACAATTTCTAAAATAAAGAGAGAAGGACTTTGGATATGGTAGATATGAATTTAGTTAAAAAGATAAAAGAAGATTGTATTAAAGATAGAATTCCTATTTTGTTAGATGAATCTTTATCTTATATTAATGGTTATATTAAAAAAAATGATGTTAAGAGTATTTTGGAAATTGGAACTGCTGTTGGATATTCTTCTATTATGATGGCTATTATTAATCCTGATGTTAAAATTACAAGTATTGAAAGAGATCAAGAAAGATATATGCAAGCTGTTAAGAATGTTAAAAGTTTAGGATTAGATGATAGAATTACTTTGATATATAATGATGCTTTTGATGTTAGTATTGAAGATAAATTTGATTTAATATTTATAGATGCTGCTAAGAGTCAAAGTATTAAATTTTTTGAAAAATTTGAATATAATTTAAATGATAAAGGAACTATTATTACTGATAATATTAATTTTCATGGATTTGTTAAAGATAAAGATAAAATAGAATCTAGAGATTTAAAGGGACTTGTTAATAAAATTGAAAATTATATAGAGTTTTTGAAATCTAATAAGAAGTATGAGACAGAGTTTTTAGATATTGGTGATGGTTTATCTGTTAGTTGTAAATTATGAGTAAATATTCTAAGAGGTTTAAAAATAGAAACAATTATAAATATAAGATATTATTTATATTTGTTTTTTTGATTGTTCTTTTTGTATATTTTTTTAGTTATATCAATTTAAAAGATGATAGTGATTCTAAATTAGATATTAAACCTACTATTTTATTGATTGCTGGGCATTCTTATTCTCCATATTGTATGTCTTTTAATGATATAGATGATTGTAGAGGTAAGATTAAATCATCTGATTATGCTGAAGAAGAGGAGACTAGATTATTTGCTAAGAGTATTAGGAAAGAGTTACTTGATTTAAATATAAATGTTGATATAGCAAATGCGTTGATGTCTGGTGATTTTGATAAGATGAATAAATCATTTTATTTAGAGTGTAAAAGTAATAGTAAATTATGTAATAAGTTTGATTGGAGTAAATATAAATATGTTTTAGAAATACATTTTAATTCATCTTTTAATCATAGAATATCTGGTAGTTGTTCTGTTGTATTAGAGGGTAGTGATGTTCTTGATATAGATGATGAACTTGTTAAAGATATTGTTGATATTACGGGAAATGATGCTTTAGAAAAACAAGAACTTGATGCATTTAATTTAAAATTTTTTAAAAAACTTGGTGTTGATATGAGTTATTTAGAAGTTGAGTTTTATGATAATAATGAAGCAATGAAGGTATTTAAAAGTAATCAGAATGTTATAGCTAAAAAGATGGCTGAAAGTATTAAGAAATATTATGGATAACCTTTTGGTTATTTTTTCTTTTGTTGATTTTTTTAATACAATAAAGTAATATAAAACGAGAGGTGATTTTAGTGACTATTGGAGTGCTTGTTGAACTTTCTAATAAAAATTTAGATAAAGAGTTTTATTATAGTGTGCCTTTTGAGTTAGAATCACGTATTAAGATTGGTATTAGGGTTGTTGTACCATTTGCTTCTAGAGAATTAGATGGTTTTGTTTTAGAAATTAATCCTGATACTGATTATAATGAATTAAAAGAAATTAAATCTATACTTGATGATGAAGTTGTTTTAAATAATGAATTATTAGAACTTGGTATAAAGATGAAGAATAAATATTTGTCTACTTTAATATCTAATTATAATGTAATGCTTCCTAAGGCATTGAAGGCAAATATTAAGAATAAGTCTAATATTAAGTATGAAAAAATATATAAATTAAATAATATAGATTTTTCAAATTTTAAATTTAATGATAAGCAAAAAGAGATTATTGATTATTTAAAAAAGAATTCTTTTATTGTTCAAAATAGTGTTATGCCTTTTTCTAAGAGTAGTATTTCTACTTTGTTAAATAAAAATATTTTGATATGTGAAAATAGGGAGGTTTATAGATTAAAATATGATAAAGTTGAAGGTGTTAATCATAAATTAACTTCTGATCAACAAAATGTGGTTGATTCTATTAATTTATCTTCTTTTGATACATATTTATTATATGGTGTTACTGGTAGTGGAAAAACCGAAGTTTATATGGAATTGATAGCGCATGTTATAGAATCTGGTAAGAGTGCAATTATGCTTGTTCCTGAGATTTCTTTGACTCCTCAGATGATTAATAGGTTTTCTTTTAGATTTGGTTCATCTATTGCGGCACTTCATTCGGGATTATCAGATGGTGAAAAGTATGATGAATATAGAAAAATAGAAAAAGAAGAGGCAAAAATTGTGATTGGTGCTAGATCTGCAGTTTTTGCTCCACTTAAAAATATTGGAATAATAATTGTTGATGAAGAACATTCAGATTCATATAAACAAGATTCTCCTTCTCCTAGATATAGTGCGATTGATATTGCGAATATTAGATGTGAAACGTATAACTGTCCTCTTGTTTTGGGTAGTGCGACGCCAACTCTTGATTCAATGGCTAGAGCTGTTAAGGGAGTATATAAATTATTAGTTCTTGATAAAAGAGTTAATAATCATCCTCTTCCTCCTGTTAGAGTGATTGATATGAACAAAGCTATTAGAACATCAGTTGGTCATTTTTCTGTTGATTTGATAAATGAAATGAAATCTGCTTTTAGTCGTGGTGAACAAGTAATTTTGTTTTTAAATAGGCGTGGGTATTCTAGCATTGTTTCATGTAAGAATTGTGGTGAAACTATTAAATGTCCTAATTGTGATATTAGTTTAACATATCATAAATCATCTAATATTTTAAGATGTCATTATTGTGGTTATGCTACTAATTTTAATATTAAATGTTCTAAGTGTGGAGAAAATTCTATGTCTAAACTTGGTGTTGGTACTGAAAAGATAGAAGAAGAATTAAAATCTTTGTTTCCTAATAATAAAGTTATTAGAATGGACTATGATACAACTACTAGAAAAGGTTCTGTTTCAAAAATAATTTCATCTTTTAGAAAAAAAGAATATGATATTTTGCTTGGAACTCAGATAGTTGCGAAGGGACTTGATTTTGATAATGTTACTTTGGTTGGAATAATAAATGCAGATACATCTTTAAATATTCCTGATTTTAGAGCAAGTGAAAATACTTTTCAATTATTAAGTCAAGTAGCTGGTCGTGCAGGTAGATCATATAAACAGGGTAAGGTTATATTACAGACATATAATCCAGATCATTATTCTATAATGTTTGCTAAAGAACAAAATTATATTGGTTTTTTTAATGAAGAGATGAAGATAAGATATAAATTAAAATATCCTCCATATACTTATATTTGTTATATTAATATTTCTTCTAGTGATGAAAAGTTATTAGAAAAAGAGGCTAATATAATTAAAGATAATTTGAGTTTGTTTTTGAAGGATGAGATAATTCTTGGCCCTTCTCCTAATAGATTATATAAATTAAATAATATATTTAGATTAGGTATTATAATTAAGTATAAAAAAGATGATAATTTATATAAAATATTAATTAAAATAATTGATCATTACAAGTCAAATAATAAAATTCGTGTGGATGTTAATTTTAGTCCTAGTCATTTTTAAAAAAATATGATATTATTAGTTTAATATAGTAGGTGATTATATGGATAATAGTGAAAAGAGTACTGAAGATAGTCTTGTTGAGATAAGTAATGATATTGTTGATAATACTGATGTAAATGCTAAAAACAAGGCAGAATATGAGACTGTTATGAAGAATGCTGAAATAAAAAAAGATGATTATTATGATAGAAATTCACCTATTGTTAGAATTGTATTAATTTTGTTGTTTATATTTATTATGGTTAGTTTTTTATATTATTTATTTACTTTTTTGAATAGTTAGGGATTGTTATGATTAATTTGTATTTAGAAAATGATATTATATCTAATTTAATTGAGGATATATATAGATTAAAGATGTTTAATGAAAAAAAACATAAAAATTCTATTGCGACTAATATAGATGTATTATATTTGTTATATTTTTCTATGTATAAATTTAAGATTGTTGTAGATGATGATTATTATTTAAATTATTATTGTGAGAATATAGATAAAATATTTAGAAAAGTAAATGATTTAGATGATATAGATTTAGGTGTTAATAAGATAATTGCTTTAATATTTCAAAGTAAATTTAATTTAAAAAATATAAGTGATGTTGATAATAAGAAGAAAATATTAGAGAATGTTTACAATAAATATATTGTTGATGGATATTTATTTCATGGGACTAATAGTTTGTATGTTGATAATATATTGAATAATGGATTATATATAGATAATTATCCAAATTATTATAGTAATTTTAATTATATAGAACAATTGTTTGAATATAGAAATATGAGATTAGTTGATAAAGATTTTAGTAAAAAACATATTCATTTTACTGATGATTTTATAGAAGCAATTAAATATTCTAATTTGGCTCCTAAGTTTTATAGTGATTTAAAAAAAGGTAAAAGTTATAATAAATTTATTAAGGGATTAAAAAATAAAATGTATGATAATAACTTTACAGATAGTGAAATAAAATATATTATAGAAGTATGTGATGGGCAAGAAGATGTTATTAATAAAAATAAAGATATAGCAATTGTGCTTGTTAAAAGAAGTAAGTTTGTTAGAAACTATAATGAAAATATATTTAAAATATATGATAATTGTGATAAATATAGTATTGAAGAGTCTATGAGTATGATATTTAATAGTATTTATGATGATGTTATATATAATAAAGATATAAAAAAAGAGGATGTTAATATAATTAAAATTAATAAATATGATTCTGAAGTTGAAGAAAAAGTAAAATATAATTTAGAACTTGTTAATGAATATGGATCTACTTCATATATTTTAATTGTTGGTATTTTACTTGTTAGTATGGGTGTTTTAATTATGATTTTGATTGCTTAGAGGTGATTAATATGTTTAAAGATATAAGATGTGTTTTTATGGGGACACCTGAGTTTGCGTGTCCTATTCTTGATTATTTAATAGATGAATTTAATGTTGTTGGTGTTGTATGTCAGAAGGATAAAGAAGTAGGACGTCATAGAGTATTGATGGCTCCTCCTATTAAGAGGTTAGCTATATCTAGAGGTATAGATGTATATCAAATTAATTTAAGAAAAGAATATGATGATATAGTTAAGTTAAATCCTGATATTATTGTAACTTGTGCTTTTGGACAGATTGTTCCTAGTGAGATATTAAAATTACCTAGACTTGGATGTATTAATGTTCATGCATCATATTTACCTAAACTTAGAGGTGGTGCACCTATTGAACATGCTATTATAGATGGTTATGATAAAACTGGTGTTTCTATTATGTATATGGATGAGAGTCTTGATACTGGAAATATTATATCTCAAAAAGAAATTTTTATTGAATATAGTGATACATTTGATAGTTTAGAAGAAAAAATAAAAAAAATTGGACTTGAATTATTAAAAAATACTATGCCATCTATTATTAATGGGACATGTGATTCTATAAAACAAGATGATGAACTTGCGACGTTTGCGAAGAATATATCTAGAGAAGATGAACATATAGATTTTAATAATAAAGCTATTGATATATATAATAAAGTTAGAGGTTTATATTCAAATAGACTTGCTTATGTGTTGTTAAATGATATAGAAGTTAAAGTACTTGAAGTTTGTATTGGTGATAAATGTAATGGGGATGTTGGTATTATAAATAAAATTGATAAAAATGGAATATATGTTTCTAGTTTGGATAATTATATTATTATTAAAAGAATTAAGCCATCTGGTAAAAAAGAGATGGATAGTATTTCGTATGTTAATGGAATTGGAAAAGATAAATTATTAGGAGTTAGATTAAAATGAGTTTATTTAATAAAAATAAAGATAAAGATAAAGATAAGAAAATAAAACCAATTATTTCTGAAGATGTAAGAACATTGATGTTTATTTTTTTTATTGCATTTTATTTTATACTTTTTTCTTTTATTTCTATTCAAAATAGAAGTAGAGGTGTAAATAAAAATAATGAATCTAATAAAGTAAATGAAAATAAAAAAGTTGAAGGTATTAATTATGAATTTAGTTTAGATGATGTTTTAAATAATAATTATAATTTTAAATATGATATTTATTTAAATAATGTTTTATATAGTTATGATGGAAAAAGATATGAAAATAAAGAAAAATTTAATTATATATTGGGTGATAATAAAGTAGTATATTATAAAGATAAATATTATTATTATATGTTTGATATTAATAGTAATAATTATATTAATTCTATAAATCCTTATATTGTTAATGAATTTATTGATATTGAAAATATTATTAATATAATTAGAGATAGTACATATGTTTCTAAAACTGATTATGATAGTGGTAAGATTGCATATAATTTTAGTATTAAAAATAGTAATTTATATAATGTTATTTATGATATTGAAATTGATGATAAGAAAATTGGTGAAAAAGTAAATGATATTTATATTGGGACTGATGAAGATAAAAATGTAAATAATATTAAATTAATATTAAATAGTTATTGTTTATATAATAATAAATGTGAGAGTTTAGTTGTTGATTTAAATTATGATAATTTTTATAATATAGAGGATTTTGATAGGTGATATAATGAACATATATAATTTAACACAGGAAGATTTAGAAGATTATTTTATTAGTATCTTTGAAAAAGAGTTTCATGCTAAACAATTGTATAAATGGATATATAAAAAAAAGATTAGTGATTTTAATGAGATTACTGATATTAAAAAGAATATAATAGTTGATTTAAAAAATAAATATAATTTATCTAAATTAAAAATAGTTGATAAAGAAGAAGATAGAGATACTTATAAAATATTATATGAGTTAGATGATTTGAATCATGTAGAAAGTGTATTAATGAAACATGATTATGGTAATAGTATTTGTGTTTCTAGTCAAGTTGGTTGCAACATGGGATGTAAGTTTTGTCAATCTGGTAGACTTAAAAAAGTTCGTAATTTGACTGCTGGTGAGATGGTACTTCAAATTATAGGTATGGAAGAAGCTTTTAATATAAAAATAGATCATGTTGTTGTGATGGGTATAGGTGAGCCTTTTGATAATTTTGATAATTTAGTTAAATTTATTAAGATTATTAATAATCCATTTGGTATTGAACTTGGTGCTCGTCATATTACTGTTTCTACTTGTGGTATAGTTCCAAAGATATATGAGTTTGCTGATTTAAATATTGAGGCTAATTTAGCTATTTCTCTTCATGCACCAAATGATGAATTAAGAGAAAAAATTATGCCTATTTCTAAGAAATATAAGATAAGTGAAATAATGGATGCTTTAAAATATTATTATAATAAGACACATAGAAGAATAACTTTTGAATATATAATGCTTAAGGGAGTTAATGATAGTAATGAGTGTGCTTTAGAACTATGTAGACTTATTAAGGGATTAAATTGTTATATTAACTTAATTGGTTATAATGAAACTGAAAATCTTGAATTTAGAAGATCAGAAAACTTGGTTATTATGAAATTTTATGATATACTGAAGAAGAATAATGTGAATGTAACAATTAGAAGAGAGTTTGGGTCTAGTATTTCTGCAGCATGTGGACAACTTAGATCTAAAAAGGAGGAATTATGAAATCATTTTATTTAACAGATAAAGGAATGATAAGGGATCATAATGAAGATAGTGTAATAATACTTAAAAATGATCGTGGCCAATATTTAATGGCTATTGCGGATGGAATGGGTGGACATCGTGCAGGTGAGGTTGCATCTTCTATTGCGATAAGCCATTTGGGTAAACATTTTAAAGAAACCTTTATCAATTTAAGTAAGGTTGATGCGGTAAAGTGGATTAGAGAGACAACAAGGGAAATAAATACAATGATTTTTGAGCATGAAAGAACGCATCCAGAAAGTAAGGGTATGGGTACTACTTTAGTTCTTGCGATAATTTCGTCTGATTATTTATTGTTTGGTAATGTTGGTGATTCGAGTGGCTTTGTTATGAAAGATAAGAAGTTACATAAAGTAACATATGATCATACACTTGTTAACTTACTTGTTTCTGCAGGAGAACTTACTAAAGAAGAAGCTAGTGTTCATCCTAAGAAGAATGTTTTAATGAAGGCACTTGGCGCAACGGATGATAT
Source organism: uncultured Erysipelotrichaceae bacterium (assembly GCA_902803795.1). Taxonomy (GTDB): domain Bacteria; phylum Bacillota_I; class Bacilli_A; order RF39; family UBA660; genus RUG14903. Next base: position 14,228 of record CADCRC010000034.1, read on the forward strand.
AGATATTGATGTTTTTGATTGTGATACTGAAATAGAAGAAGTTTTACTTGCAAGCGATGGCTTAACTAATATGTTAGAGTTAGGTAAGATTGAAGGCTTATTATTGGAAGATTTAACTCCTGAAGAGAAATGTAAAAAACTTATTAAGAAAGCAAATAATAGGGGTGGTACTGATAATATTTCGGTTGCTTATTTGCAACTTGAAGAAGGTGACATAAAGTGATATCAAAGGGGCAAAAAATTAATGATAGATATGAGATAATCAAATCTATTGGTGAAGGTGGTATGGCTAATGTTTATCTAGGATATGATAGTATTTTAGATAGAAATGTTGCGATAAAAGTGTTACGTGGTGATTTATCAAATGATGAAAAATTTGTAAGACGTTTTCAAAGAGAAGCAATTGCTGCTTCATCACTTGCTCATAGAAATATAGTTGAAGTATATGATGTAGGTGAAGATGATGGAATGTATTACATTGTTATGGAATATATTAAGGGTAAGACTTTAAAACAATTACTTAAAAAACGTGGTAGTTTAACTTTGTCTGAAGCACTTGATATAATGCTTCAATTAATAGATGGAATGAGTCATGCTCATGATTCTTATATAATACACAGAGATTTGAAACCACAAAATATTATGATTAAAGATGATGGACAAATTAAGATTACTGATTTTGGTATTGCAATGGCTTTAAATGCAACACAATTAACTCAGACAAATTCTGTAATGGGTAGTGTTCATTATTTGCCACCAGAGCAAGCTAGTGGTAAGGGTTCTACTTTTAAGAGTGATATATATTCTATGGGTATTATATTCTATGAATTATTATCTGGTAATTTGCCTTTTAAAGGTGATAATGCAGTAGAGATTGCATTAAAACATATGAGGGAACCATTTCCTTCTATTAGAGAAGAAAATTCTAGTATTCCTCAATCTATAGAAAATATTATTCTAAAAGCTACTGCTAAAAATCCTAAAAATAGATATAATAGTGCAAAAGAGATGCATGATGATTTATTAACTGCATTAGATGATGATAGAATTGATGAGAAAAAAATAGAATTTGAATATCCTGAACATGAAGAAGTAAGAAAGAAAAAAGTAAAAGATGTTTCTAGTGAAGAAGAAAATAAACTTAATGATAAAGAAACTAAAGAAGAAGAGATAGCTAGTGAAATAACAGATAAGAAGATGGAAGATTTAGAAGCAGAAGAAGATGCTAAAACATCTAAAAAGTTATCTAAGGCTACTTTAGTAGCATTAATTCTTTCAATTATTTTTGTTGCAATATTATTTGTTATTTTGGCTATTATATTCTTATATCCTAAGACTTCTAATAAAGCAGCTGTTACTGTACCTTCTTGTGTTGGATTAAAAGTGTCTTCTTGTGAGAAAAAACTTCAATCTTTGGGATTTGATGTTAATACTAAAATTGAGTCTATTCCTTCTACTGATGTTAAGAAAAATAGAGTTGTAAAAACAGATCCTGAAAAAGGAAGAAGTGTTAAATCAGGTACACAAATTACTATTTATAAGTCAACAGGTGAGGAGACATTTACATTAGAAAATTATGTTGGAAGAAATTATATTGAGGTTCAAACTTTCTTAGAAACAAAATATGATTTAAAAGTAACTATTGAAAAAAAAGAGGTTGAATCATCTGAAAATTTTGAAAATGATGTAATTATGGAACAATCTATTAAAGAAGGAGAAAAAGTTAAGGCTGGAGATAAGATAATTTTATATATTCCTGATTTGATGGAGAAATTTCCTAATATGCAAGCTGAAGGTTGGACAATAGATGATGC
>CADCRC010000035.1 GCA_902803795.1 uncultured Erysipelotrichaceae bacterium
GGACCATATGATATAGATACAATGAATAAAACAGCAGACTTATTAAATATATTTAAAAATAAAATAATATATGTAAAAGGTAATTGTGATACATACTTAAATGATAAACTAGAATTTTATAATAATGATTTATATAGATACATATTAATAGACAAAAAAACATGGTTTATAACTCATGGACATGCATATAATAGATATTCATTAATGGATAAAAATTATGACATATTTATTAGTGGTCATACACATAAATATCTACTTGAAAAATCAAATAATAAATACTACATAAATCCAGGATCATGCACTCTTCCAAGAGGATCAAATATAAAAACATTTATAATATATGAAAATAATATATTTTATTTATATGACATCGATAATAAATTAATAAATAAAATGGAGATAAAATGAACGATACAATAATAATATGTCCTAATAAATATAAAGAAAAAATATTAGAAGAAAATAAAGAAATTATAAATAATAAATTCATGACAAAAGAAGAATTTTTTTCTAATTTTTTTTATGACTACAATATAGAATCAATATATTATATATTAAAAACATATAATATTAATATAGACATTGTATTTAACATAATTAAATATCTAAACTACATAGATATAAATAAACAATATAAATCAAACAAATTAAATAAATATAAAAATATAAAAACAGATTTAATAAATAATAAATTAATTAAAGAAAACATATTATTTAAAGATTATATAAAAGATAAAACAATTAAAATTATAGGTTATTATAACCTAGAAAAACAAGAAGAAGAAATATTAAATTATAAACTAAATTATAATTATAATAAAATAGATAAAACAATAAATACATTTGATAAAATAGAAGACGAAATAGTTTTTGTCGCAACAAAAATAATAGAACTTATAAAAAACAATATAAGTTTAAATAATATATATCTAGTAAATATATCTAATGATTATTCATACTTATTAAAAATGATATTTGATTATTTTAATTTACCATTAGAAATAGATTTAAAAAATAGTATATATAACACTCAAGTAATAAAAGACTATCTAAATAATAATATACTTGATACTGAAAATAACAATAAATCATCTATTAATAAAAAATTAATAAACATATTAAATAAATTATGTAATATAGAAAAAGATGATTATTATAATCAAATACTTAAATATTATTTAAAACACACATATGTAGATTATAATAAATATAAAGAAAGTATAAAAGTAGTAGATTTAGAATATAATTTTAATGAAAAAGATTATGTATTTATACTAGGATTTAATCAAGAGACAATACCTAAAAAATATATAGATAATGATATTATAGATGATAATGAAAGACAAGAATTAAATCTATATACAATAAATGAATTAAATAAAAGAGAAAATAATAAAATAAAATATTTATTAAGTAAAATAAATAATTTATATATATCATATTCTAAATCATCTATATTTAATTCATATTTTATATCTAACTTAGTAGATGATCTAAAACTAAAACAAATTTCAAATAATATTAAATTAAACTATTCAAATAAATATAATAAACTATTATTATGTAACCTATTAGATGAATATAACTTATATGGTACAATAGATGATAATTTAAAAATACTAAATAATTCATATGATATAGAATATAAAACATATAACAATTCTTTTACAAGTATAAATAAAAAATTATATTTATCAAATCAAACTATACCTATAGAATTATCATATAGTAAAATAAACAAATATCTACAATGTTCATTTAAATATTATATAACATATGTATTAAAATTAGATATATATGAAGACAAATTTGAAAACTTCATAGGGTCTTTATATCATAAAATATTATCATTATATAGAGATAATAATTTTGATTTTAATAAAGAATTTACAAACTATATTAAAACAAGAAAAACATCAAATTTAGAAAACATACTATTAATAAGACTAAAAAAAGAATTATTAAAACTATTAGAACAAGAAAAAAATCAAGATAACTTAATAATACCAAACAATAGATTAAATGAAAAAGAATTAAAAATACAATTAGATAATATATTATTTACAGGTATAATAGATAAAATAATATTTGATGAAGATAAATATGCAATAGTAGACTATAAAACAGGAAATATATCTGATGATTTAAAATTGATAAAATATGGAATGAACATGCAACTAATAGTATATTTATATTTAATAAATAAAAATAATCTATTAAAAGATAGTAAATTCTGTGGAATATATTATCAAAGAATACTATTTGATTATAATTCTAAAACAATAAAATTTGAAGATGAAACTAAATTAAATGGATATACAACAGATAATATAGATAGAATAAGCAAATTTGATAAAACATTTGAGGATAGTAAACTTATTAAAAGTATGAAATACGATGATGCAAAAGGATTTAGTTCTAAAAAGATATTTAATGATATAGATATAGAAAATATAATAAAATACTGTGAAGAAATAATATTAAAAACATCTAATTCTATACTAGAAGCTAATTTTGAAATAAATCCAAAAATCTATAACAAGAATAATATATCATGTGAATATTGTAAATTTAAAGATATATGTTTTATGAATAATTCTAATCTAATATATTTAGATAATGTTGACGATTTTACATTTATAGAAGGTGATTACAATGGGTAAAATGAAACCAACACCAAATCAGCAAAATGCAATAGATTGGGACAATTCCAATATTATAGTTTCAGCTGGAGCTGGCTCAGGAAAAACAGCAGTATTAAGTCAAAGAGTAATAAGAAAACTAAAAGAAGGAGTACATATAGATGAACTACTAATTCTAACATTTACTAATGCAGCCGCAAAAGAAATGAAAGATAGAATAAGACAAAATATTATAGAAAACAAATTATATGAAGAATTAGATAGAATAGATAGTTCATACATAATGACATTTGATGCATTCTCATTATTTGTGTTAAAAAAATACTCATACATACTAAATATATCATCCAACATTACACCAACAGATGAAGTAAGAATAGATCTTGAAATAGATAAAGCATTAGAAGAAATATTAGATGAATTATATAAGGAAAATAAAATAAATAAATTGATAAATGATTTTTGTTTAAAAAATGATAAAGATTTAAAAAAATATATAAAATTAATATATAAAAAAATAGATTTAAAAATAGATAAAGATAACTATATAAATAATTATATTAATAATTTTTATAATGATAATAATATAAACAATTATATAAATGAATATATAAATAATATTAAATCTATAATAGAATCAATAAAAGATAATTGTAATTTATTACTAAGATATTTAGATAATGAATATGTATATAATTTAATAGATGAACTAACACCATTATTTAATAGTAATACCTATACAGATATAAAAAATCATTTAGAAGTAAATATAAAAAATGTACCAAGAGGCTCAACACAAGAAGGTAAAAATATAAAATCAAATATATCTAATACAATAAAAGAATTAAAAGAGTTATGTATATATGAAGATACAAATATAATGTATGATGAAATAAAATTAACTCAAGAAAATAGTTCTATATTAATAGATATAATATCTAAATTAAATAAAAAAATTGATAAAATAAAACAAATAAATTCATACTACACATTCAATGATATTGCAAGATTATCAATTAAAATATTAAAAGAAAATACTAATATAAAAGAAGAATTAAAAAATAAATATAATGAAATAATGATAGATGAATATCAAGATACTTCTCAAATAGAAGAAGACTTTATAAGTTTAATATCTAATAATAATATTTATATGGTAGGTGATATAAAACAATCAATATATAGATTTAGAAATGCTAATCCATATATATTCAAAACTAAATATGATAATTATAAAAATAACAATGGTGGTAAAAAAATAGATCTATCAGATAACTTTAGATCAAGAGAAAATGTATTAAACAATATTAATTTAATCTTTGATTATATAATGGATGATGAAATAGGTGGAGCAGACTATAAAAAAGAACATAGATTAATATTTGGAAATAAGAGTTATACTCAAATAGATAATCAAAATAATGATTTAGAAATAATAGAAATAGATAATAAAAAAGATGAATACAAAAAATTTAATATAAATGAATTAGAAGCATTTTATACAACAAATGATATAAAAGATAAAATAAAAAACAATTTTAAAGTAAAAGATATAAAAACAGGAGAAATAAGAAATTGTACATATTCTGATTTTACTCTATTATGTGATAGAAGTACAAACTTTGAATTATATAAAAAAATATTTGAATATAATAATATTCCATTAGATCTATATAAAGATACTAAATTAACAGGTGGAATAGATATAATTATAATAAGAAATCTAATTAAACTAATAATACTAATAAATAAAAAAGAATATACAAAAGAATTTAAATATAATTTTATTTCTATATCAAGAAGTTTTCTATTTAAAACAAGTGATGAAGAAATATATGATATATTTATAAATAATAAATATAAAGATACTAAACTATATAAACTATGTTATGAAGCATCTAAAAAAATAGATATATTATCTCCAGCTAATTTTCTTCTATATATTATAGATTTATTTGATTATGAAAATAAATTAATACAAATAGGTAATATATTAGAATATAGAAGTAGATTAGAATATATATATAACCTAATAAATGATGATGAACTAAGCATATATGAATTTATAGATTATTTAGATAAAATAAATGATGGGGAATATGATTTAAAATTTAATATGAATTTAAATAGTTCTAATTCTGTTAAAATGATGACTATACATAAATCAAAAGGATTAGAATATCCAATAGTATATTTAGTAGGCATGTCTTCTAAATTTAACTTTAATGAATTAAAAAATAAAATAATATATGATGATAAATATGGAATAATATTACCAAATATAATAAATGATTCATATAAATATACAATAATAAATGAACTATTAAAAAGATATACAAGAAAAGAAGAAATAAGTGAAAAACTAAGATTACTATATGTAGCTCTAACAAGAGCAAAAGAAAAACTAATATTTGTAATGCCTAAAGTAGAAGAATATATAGAAATAAATGATATAGTAAATAATTATGATAGACTAAACTATAATAGTTTCTATGATATTATAAAAAGTGTATATTACAATTTAGACAAATATATAGTAGAAAAGCAAATAAATGTATCTAAAGATTATCTAACAGGAACAAGTATAAAACAATTATCAAAAGAAGATAATATATTACAAGTAAATGAATTAAATATAGAAAAACAAATAATAGAAACATCACATTTTTCTAAAGATGAATTACATATAATAGATAAAGAAGAAAAAGATAAATTAGAATATGGTACTAATATACATAAAATACTAGAACTAATTGATTTTAAAAATACTAATTTAGATAAATATAATTTAAATGATAAAACAATAAAACAAATAAATAATTTTATAAATAGTAATATTATAAAAGATAATATAAATAATAAAATGTATAAAGAATATGAATTTATATATCTAGATAATAATATAAAAAAACATGGAATTATAGATTTATTAATATTAAGAGATGACTATAATATAATAATAGATTATAAATCAAGTAATATAGATGATATAAACTATATAAAACAATTAAATGGATATAAAGACTATATAATATCTAAAACAAATAAACAAACTAAATGTTATTTATATTCTATACAAAAAAATATATTTAAAGAAGTAACTTAAATTTTTTATTTAATTTATTAAATAATTATAATGACGGGACTAAGTAGGAATAATATAATATAAATATTGAATTAAAAAAATCAAAAGATTACGATAATAATATATTAAAAAGTATTAAGATTGCAAGATGCAATCCTTTTTCTTTATATTATTAAATGTAAATTAACAATAAGATTTATAAATAATATTGATATTATAATAATTTAATATTAAAATAAATTTAATACTAGAGA
>CADCRC010000036.1 GCA_902803795.1 uncultured Erysipelotrichaceae bacterium
CATAAAAATCATCATTATTAGAATTAAATAATCTAGAAACTCTATCTTCAAATAATACATAATCTATTTTAATATTAGAATCCATACCAAATGTTCTTTTAAAATAATTAAATACTTTAATAGGTAATTTAACAATAGAACTAATACTCTTAATAATAAAACCTTGATTTCTATTAACATCTTCAATATACTCATCAGATAATCTAACATTACATACACCAATACTCATATATTCTAATGATGATTCATCTATATCATCCATCAAATTACTATATATTTGTAAAACACGATTTTTATTATACTCTTCTATTCTATCATCATCACTTAGAGTATAATCAGATAAATCAAAATCATCCATACTTAAAGATGCAGTATCATTTAATTGACTATCAATTGCATCACTAAAAGAGTCTCTATCTAAAGAATCTGAATTAGCATCATCAACTTTCTCATCTATTACCATTTTAAAAGAATCTTCAGTTAACAAATCTTCTTTATTATCAGAATTGTTTAAAACATTTTCATCAATCACTTTTTTAAAAGAATCTTCAGTCAATAAATCATCTATATTATCAGAATTATCTAAATTATTTTCATTACTTGGAACAAGTTCAGTTGAACTATCAAAAGTATCTATAACATTATCATCATTTTGATGAAGTTTTAAATATACATCATTCCACTCATCAGATCCAGGTTTTAAATTTAATTCAATTAAATAATCAAAATCTTCTTCAGAATAACCTAAAACTTTAACATAATAATTTTTTAATGAAACTTTTAAAGAATCTAAAAGTTCACCACGAGAACCATATTTTCTATTAACAATTTCTTCTACTCTACTAGCAATCTCTCTAGCTGTCTTTATTGCATCAGACACATCAGCACTTTTTTTACTTAAAGTTTTATTTTCATCTATATTTTCTTTAACATCATCTTTAGCTGTAAGTAATAGCCTCTCTTCACCAGGTAATTCTATAACATCAGGTAATTCTTCAACTTTAGAAATATTTTCATCAATATCTTCTTTTTCATCATCTTTAGTTGTAAGTAATAAACTATCTTCACCAGGTAATTCTATAACATCAGATAATTCTTCAACTTTAGAATTATTATCCTTACTATCATCATCAAATTTAATATTATACAAATTATGTATAAAATCTTCATCAAGACTATAAAAATATGATCTAATCTTATCAAAATCTTTTAACATTCTACCAGATTTAAGACAAACACCAACTAAATCATCACGTGATATTTTAGAAGTGAAAATACTAAGAAATATCATACAACCATTATAATCGTTTAAAAAATTAGCATAACTATTTTTTTCATCTTCAATATATTTTTCTAATTTAGCTCTTGTTTCTAAATACTCTTTATAAAGAAAAGGCTTGTTTTTATTATATTTATATGTTCTAAAATATTCTAAACCAATATCAGATTCATTTAATGCCTTTAATTCATCCTCATATGATTTAATAATTATTTCATGCATATCAATAATCTTTTTACATTTAGAAGCATAATCAGAATACTTATCAAAAATCTTTTTAAAAGAATAAACTTTCCTATATTTTTCTAATTTATCTTTTTCTTCATTAATATGTCTTACTAATGATTCTTTTTCCTTTAAATATTCCTGATCCTGTATAAACTTTTGTCTACTATCATTTTCTCTATTATAAATCCAAGAATTCCCACCCTCTTCAAGTTTTAATTTAGACATATTATCATTTTCCAAATCACTTAATAATTTTTCTAAACGTTTTATTTCAGAATCAGTAAATGAAATTAACTTATGCAATTTATCAAAATCTAATTTATTCTCAAATCCAAATAAAATATGTTTATTAATATAATCATTTTTTTCATTAACATCAAGAGCTTTATTATACAAATCATATAATTTATCATCATTTAAAATATTATGTTTAGAAATATCATCATCACTTGATAAATAATCTTTATATATCTCATTAGCTTTTAAAGAAGCTTTTCTTCTTAAATTTGCAAGATCCTTTTTTTCATTTTCTAAATCAAATTCTTCTTCCATTTTTTATACCCCTCATAGATTTAACTAAAAATTTATCTAAAACTTTAATATCATTTTTAGAAATTGGTTTTAATAAACCATCATTACATTCATTATCTAAATATGAAACAAATAAATTCTTATTTCTATTATCATCAAGTTTACCATCAGTGTAACCAACATATGTTTTATTATTTTCTAAAGAATCAAAGGTGAATAAAACATTATATTCTAAAAAAGAACCATCTTCATTATAAACTTGTACTTTTTCATTTATATATTTAATATTCATAAAACACCTAACTTTCTATCCTAATCGAAATCGAATCATCCTTACTCATTTTTTTCTTACTTTTAACAATTAATTTATATAAATTATCCTGTTTTTTTCCACCTTGTAAAACAAAATCACTAGTATTTAAACCACCATTTAATAATTCTTTTTCAGATTTCACATCATATAACTTTATATCAATATCTTTAGGTAAAGTAAACATTACTTTATATTTAATACTATTTTTATTAACTCTATTTTCTCTATAATTACTAATTTTAAAATAATAAGTCATTTTATCATCAGGCTCAAGCAAAGATAAATCAACATTAAATTCCTGAGGTTCACCTTTTTTTATCAAAGGAATAACTATATCTACAGTCTCAACATTCTGTTTAGATACAGTAAAAGTTTTATAACCTAAATAACAAACTAAAATAAATAATCCAATAAATATAACAAGTAATAATATATCAACCCAAGTAATTCTTCTTTTTACATATTTTTGTTTCATAAAAACCACCTTTTCTTAAACACCATTAGCTAATACAGACAATGAGAATGAAGCACTTTTAGATAACGGAGTAGTTTGTGCCATATTGTTATACAATATTTTTATTTCAATATTAACTTTTTCTTTTGGTAATAAAGTTTTATTATATATATTATCATATTCTATCTCAATAGGATAGATAGTAGACTTTAATTGAGCATCTCCAGAATAATTAGGACTTTGAATAAGATTAATTATTTTTACAGGAATGCTAGAATCATTAACAAGTACAACAGTATAAGTTAATTCATCATAATTATTAAATAATGTAGTATTAAAATTAATCGTTTTTCCATCATTTGACAAACTAGCTAGTCCTATAGGCGATTCTACCCCACCTCGTATAGGAGTCTTTTGTTTCAATTTTTTAAAAATAACATTATATTTTATTTCTTTATTTTTTAAATCATCATATTTAGAAGAAATAAATGAAAATCCAAAAGATAACAATATTACAACAATTAATAATAAAACAATTATTATATTTTTTATTGAAATTTCTTTTTTATGTCTCTTCACAGCCATAGACAACACCCTTACTCTATTACAAATCTATAATATCACATATTTTTAATAAACAAAAGATGTATTTCAATATTTTGTAAATAAATTTAAAGAAACTTCCATATCCGAATTTAGCAAAGTTCCAGCAGGTATACTCTGAAAATTAACATACCCATCACCCTCAACTTTATATTTAATTTTTAAAGTATCAAGAACTGAAAGAGCTTCTCTTGAAGAAAGTCCAACTAAATTTGGCATTAAAATATTATCTAAACTTGTAACTAAATAAATAGTATCTAAAGAAGTAATATTAGAATTATTAAGAGGATATTGTTTAATAATTCTATCTCCATTTCCCAAAAACATATATTTAATATTATTTGATTTTAATTCTTCCTCTACACTTTTAATATCTCTATTTACATAATTATTAACTTTATATTCATTAACATCAATAACAGTATTATTATTATCTTCGCCATAATAATTTTCAATATTATATACAACCTCTTTAACAGCATTACTTATAGGTTTTTGAGACCCATCAGTAGGTCTTTTAACCGCAGCATATATTATAACTTTAGGATCACTTTTAGGATACACTCCAGCAAAAGAAGAAATAATATCATTTTTACCAGATAAATATCCACCTCCTTCAGATATCTGACTAGTTCCAGTCTTACCAATTAACTCTCCACTATCAATTCTATAACCACTTCCAGTATTACCTTGTCCATTAACACAATCATCCATCAATTGTAACATTTTATCTACAGTAGAACTAGAAGCAACTCTACCAATTTCATATTTATCATATGTTTCAAAAGTATTACCAGTTTCAGGATCACTAACTTTTTTAATAATATATGGTTTTAATAAAATACCATCATTTGTAAGACTTGTTAAAGCTTGAATATGTTGCATTGGTGTCGTTGTAATACCCTGCCCAAATCCTGCATTATATATTTCTGTTTCATACTTAAAAACCAAAGATCCAGAAGACTCATTAGGAAGTCCAACACCAGTTTTTGAACCAAAACCAAGTTTTCTATAATATTCTCTTAACATTGAAGCATTCATATGTTTATTTATCATATTTATTACCGCAACATTTGAACTCATAGCATATCCTTTATCAAAGGTTAAAATACCCCATCCATTTCTATTCCAATCTCCAATTTCAGTTCCATCTTGAGTTTTATAAACTCCAGATAAATATGTCTCAGATCCATTATATACACCATTTTCCATTGCAGCCATATAAGTAAAAGTTTTCATAGTAGAACCAGGTTCATATGGTGCAGCAACAGATATATCTAAATAATTAGTAATATTTCTTTTATTAGGATCAAAAGTTGGAGAAGTTTCCGTTGCTAAAATAGCACCAGTTTTAGCATCAGCAATAGTAATATTAAACCATTCCCAATCATAATTAACATCCTGGTTAGCAAGTGCTTGTTCTACAAAAAACTGAATACTTGAATTAATTGTCAAATGAATGTCTTTTCCTTGTACTGCATCCTTTCTAACAGTAGGAGTACCATTTATTTGATAACCTCTTAAATCTTTTTGATATGTAATATAACCATCTTCACCAGATAGCTCATTATTATATTCTTTTTCAATTCCCATTTCACCAATTAATGTTAAATCATCCTCATTGTTTTTAGCATATCCTATAGAATAAGATGCAAAAGTACCTTTAGGATAATATCTTTTATAAGATTCTATAAAATCAATACCAGGTAATTTTAACTCATCAATTTTTCTCTTAGTAATTTCATTTATATTTTTACCAATTGTACCAAATTCAGTCTGATATACATTTTCTTTATTTAAATATTTTAATATTTCAGAAGCATCACATCCTAAAACATTTGCTAAATCATTTGCAGTTTTATTCTTATCAACAACATGTTGAGGATTATTCTTATTAGTAGTTCTAGATTCATCTAAATAAGCAATTAATTTATATGAAGATACATTTTGAGCAAGTACATCACCATCAGAAGAAAAAATACTACCTCTTTTAGCAAACAATATATCAGTTCTAGTAGTTCTACTCTTTGCTAAATTTTGTAAGTCAACACCATCTACAACAGTTGATGTAGCAAGATAGAAAACACGATAAATTAAAACACCAAAAAAAAGAAAAAAAGCAAAAAGAAATAAATATGGATATTTAATATTATTAACAATCTTATTAGATTTTTTCTTCTTCATATAATCACCCAAAAACAAACTAATTTTCTTTATTATTTTTATCTATACTATCTATTATTTTTATATTATTATTATTATAATTTAACCCTTTTTCTTTAGCAACTTCTTCTATTTTAGTAAGAGATGCTAACTCATCAATTGCCATAGATAAAGATTCATTTTTCTTTTGTTGTTCTTCAATTTTATCCTTAGTTTTCTCAACTTCATAATTAATTTTAGATAACTCAGAACTCGTAAAAACAGATACAGCCATACATGTCATAACAAAAACTAAAGATAAAATAAGAATACTATTACTCTTCTTATTATTTTTCTTATCTTTATTTTTTTTCATACGATCACCTTATTCTTTCAATTATCCTAAGTTTACTACTCATACTTCTAGAATTTTTTTCTAATTCTAAAGCACTAGGAACAATAGGTTTTTTATTAACTAATCTAAATTTAGGCAACATACTACTATCTATATTAGGATTACCTTTAATTATAAAATCTACATTGCTTTTCAAATTAAATTTTGTTTTAACAATTCTATCTTCTAAAGAATGAAAACTAATAACAAGTATTCTTCCACCAACATCAATTAAATCAAATGCTTGATCCAATGCCTTATCTAAAGAATCAAGTTCATGATTAACTTCAATTCTAATAGCCTGAAATATTTGTTTAGAAGGATTCTTCTTAAGCAATTTAGGAGTAGAACTATTTATTATATCAACCAATTCACTTGTATATTCTATTTTCTTATGTTCTCTATATTTAACAATATTTTTCGCAATAGACTTAGAAAAATTACTTTCTCCATATTCAAAAAAAATTCTAACTAAATCATTATAAGAATATGTATTAACAACATCAATTGCACTAAATTTTTGTTCTTTATCCATTCTCATATCAAGTTTTTCATTTCTCATATATGTAAAACCTCTATCAGAATCAAGTTGAACACTAGATACACCAAGATCAAATAAAATACAATTAACTTTATTAACTCCTAACTTATTCAATTCTTCTTTAATATTATCAAAATTAGATTTTATAATTGTATAATTAGAACATATCTTATTAAGTCTATTATCACTATATTTAATAGCTTCATCATCTTGATCAAAAGCATATAAATGTCCTTTATTAATTTTAGATAATATACGACTACTATGTCCTCCAAAACCAAGAGTACAATCAACTACAATATCATTAGATTTTAAATTCATATTATCAATTACTTCATCTAATAATACCGGAATATGTAAATCATCCACCTTAATCACCACACAAAACAAATTATATCAAAATATGCAGATAACATTCCAATATAATAATAACTTCAATTAATAAAAATGTAAACAAAAAAAGTAAAACAAACAGTTTATTTTACATATAAATGTAAAATAAAAACAAAAATACAAACATTTTATTTTTTATATAATAGTGATATACTTTTATTGGAGGTAATAGAATGAGAAATGTTATTATAGGACAATCAGGTGGACCTACATCTGTAATTAATGCATCTTTAGCTGGTGCATATAAAGAAGCTAAAAAATTAGGATATGACAAAGTATATGGAATGGTTAACGGAATTGAAGGATTATTAAAAGAAAATATAATAGATTTAGATGATTATTTAAACACTCCAGAAAAAATAGAATTATTAAAAAGAACTCCATCAAGTTTCTTACAAACATGTAGATTTAAACTAGGAAGTTTTGAAGAAAATGAAGAAACATATGAAAAAATATTTACAATAATGGAAAAATATAAAATAGATTCAATGATTTATATTGGTGGAAATGACTCAATGGATACCGTAGAAAGTTTATCAGATTACGCTATATTAAAAAGAAAAGATCAAGATTTTATAGGAATACCAAAAACGATTGATAATGATTTGCCAATTACAGATCATTGTCCAGGTTTTGGTTCTAGTGCAAAATATATTGCAACAACACTAAGAGAAATAATACGAGATAACACAGCATATGGACAAACAAACCCAAGTGTTGCGATAGTTGAAATAATGGGAAGACATGCTGGTTGGTTAACTGCTGCAGCAGCACTAGCAAAAGACGAATCATGTGAAGGCGTTGATGCAATATATCTACCAGAAATTCCATTTGATACAAATAAATTTGTAGAAGATATTAAAAAATTAGCAAAGAAAAAATCATCAATTGTAGTTGCAGTATCAGAAGGAATAAAAGATGAACATAATACATTCATCTGTGAACAAGGAAACAATAAAATGAGACTTGATTCATTTGGGCATAAAGAATTAGCAGGATGCGCAACAGTTCTAGCCAGTATCTTAAAAGAAAAAACAGATTTAAAAGTAAGACCAATTATTTTATCAACTCTTCAACGTGCAGGAGCTCATGTTGCATCACTTACAGATTTAAAAGAAGCAGAAGCCTGTGGAAAAAAAGGAGCACAACTAGCATATAAAAACCAAACTGGTAAAATGGTAATCATTAAAAGAATATCCAACAATCCATACAAATCAAAAATAGATGTATTTGATGACATACACGAAATTGCAAATATAGAAAAGAAAATACCAGAAGCATGGATTGATACTAAAAACAATTATGTAAAACAAGAATTAATAGACTACATG
>CADCRC010000037.1 GCA_902803795.1 uncultured Erysipelotrichaceae bacterium
GAAGTAGTTGCATGCGGAACTCCAGAAGAAGTAATGAAAAATGAAAATTCAATTACAGGAAAATATTTAAGCGGTAAATTGCAAATAGATATACCTAAAAAAAGAAGAAAGGGAAATAAAAAGTTTATAAAAATAAAAGGTGCACAAGAACACAATCTAAAAAATATTGATGTAGATATTCCACTAGGTTTATTCTGCGTTGTAACAGGTGTATCAGGTTCAGGTAAATCATCACTAGTTGATGAAATATTATGTAAAAAATTACAAAACGAATTATATGAATCTAAAGTAAAACCTGGTAAATTTGATAAAATAATAGGTACAAATAACATAGACAAATTAGTTGCAATAAGTCAAAACCCAATTGGAAGAACTCCAAGATCTAATCCCGCAACATATACAGGAGTATTTGATGATATAAGAGAATTATTTACAACAACACATCAAGCAAAAATGTCAGGATATGGAAAAGATAGATTCTCATTTAATGTTAAAGGTGGAAGATGCGAAGCATGTCATGGAGATGGAGTTAAAAAAATAGAAATGCATTTCTTACCAGACGTATATGTACCATGTGAATTATGTCATGGAACACGTTACAATCAAGAAACTTTAGAAGTTAAATATAAAGGTAAAAACATAGCTGATGTATTAAATATGAGAGTATCTGAAGCATTAGACTTTTTTGAAAATGTTCCAAAAATACAAAGAAAACTAAAAGTATTAGATGATGTAGGACTAGGATATATCAAACTTGGAGAGCCAGCACCTGACCTATCTGGAGGAGAAGCAGAAAGAGTAAAACTCGCAAAAGAATTACAAAAGAAAGCAACGGGAAAAACATTATTTGTGTTAGACGAACCAACAACAGGACTTCATCAAGATGATATAAAAAGATTGTTATTAATACTTCAAAGTATAGTAGATAATGGAGATAGTGTTTTAATAATTGAACACAACTTAGATGTAATTAAAGTTGCTGACTACATAATAGATTTAGGACCAGATGGAGGAGATGCTGGAGGAAATATTGTAGCTTGTGGAACTCCAGAAGAAATATCAAAAAACAAAAAATCATATACAGGACAATTTTTAAATAAATTGCTAAATTGAAATAGTTAATAATTTATGATATTATATAAATAAGGATTGATGAAAATGGAAATAGTAAAAAAAGAAGGAACAAAATTTAAAATTAATAAATTTTTAGATTGGCTTATATATATGACCGGATACACACTAGTATTTGTTTTTATCACATCTTTTTTTAAAACAATATATATAGATTCAAATCATCTTATATTATGGTCAATAATAATAGAATTAATTATATATATACTTAATAAAACAATAAAACCAATACTATTTGTTCTAACAATTCCAATTACAGGAGTGACAATGGGATTATTTTATCCGTTTATAAATCTATTTATTTTATATTTAACAGAATGGATACTAGGACCACATTTTGAATTAAAAAGTTTTTGGATTGCATTATTCGCATCTATATTATTATCTATTACAAATTTTATAGTAGAACGCATAATCAGATACATAATAAAAAAAGTAAAAGGACAAAAAAATGAATAATACACTATTTCAATTAGGATATATTACAATATACAAATACTCAGTATGTATATTAATTGGAATAATATCTGCAATAATAGTAATAATAATAAATAATAAAAGATATAATATAAATAAAGATGATTTAAGTGATATTATATTTTATACATTATTACTTGGAATAGTTGGAGCAAGAATCTACTATGTTATATTCAATTTAGATTACTATCTAAAAAACCCACAAGAAATAATAATGATTTCAAATGGAGGACTTGCTATACATGGTGGTTTATTATTAGGACTTATTACGATAATTTATTTAACTAAAAAAAGAAATATTGAATTATTTAATTTATTAGATATTATATCTCCCAGTATAATACTTGCTCAATCAATAGGTAGATGGGGTAATTACTTCAATCAAGAAGCATATGGTTCTATTGTTACAAAATCATTTCTTAAAAGCCTTCATATACCAAATTTTATAATAGAAAATATGAAAATAGAAGGAGCATACCACCATCCATGTTTTTTATATGAATCAATATTATGCTTAATAGGTTTTATAATATTAGAAGTATTATTTCATAAGAAATTAAAATCAGGAACAATATTTTCTACATATTTAATATACTATGGAATAATAAGATTCTTTATAGAAAGTCTAAGAACTGATTCACTAATTTTCTTTGGACTAAAACAGGCACAACTTATATCTATTATATTTATAATATTTGGAATAATAATACTAATTAAAATAAACAAGAAAGAAAAAGAGTAAAATAAAGGTGATAATATGTCATACACATCTCAAGTAAAAGATGAAATACTAGAACAAGAAAGAAGCAATATATATGCAATTTCTTTTTTATCTGGATTTGTAAGAAACAATTATTATATTAAAGATAATTATTTGTTTTTATCAATATATAATGATAAATTAAAAAATAAATTAATAAATATGTTTAATAACCTATATCATATAAAATTTATAATAGAAGAAAATAATAAAAATAATAATTTTATATCAAAATATACATTAAAAACAAATGAAAAAATAGACTTTTTATTAGAATCTTTAGGAGTAATAGATACAAAAGGTAAATACTTAAATCAAGTGCCAGAATATATAATATCAGATGAAGATTTAAAAAAAGAATATATTAAAGGATGTTTTATATCTTGTGGTTCTATAAATGATCCAAAAACATCAAAATATCATTTAGAATTATTAATAAATAATAAATTTGAAACAGTTAAATTACAATCTCTAATAAACTATTATGAATTAAATTCTAAAATAATAGATAGAAATAATAGATATATGATATATATAAAAGAAGCAGAAAAAATATGTGATTTTATAAAAGTATTAGGCGCAAATAAATCAGTTTTATACTATGAGAATATAATTATATATCATGAAAAAAAGAATCAAACTAATAGACTTAATAATTGTGAGCAAGCTAATGTAGATAAAACAATACAATCATCACAAGAAACATTAGATGCTATAGAAAAAATAGAAAATAATAATATGTTAGATATATTAGATGAATCAGATATAAAAGTAATAGAATATAGAAAAAAATATAGAGAATCTTCTCTAAAAGAATTAGCTAATAAAATGAGCAAAAAAGAAAATAGAACAATAACAAAATCTTATTTAAATCATAAATTTAGAAAAATAAGAAATATAGCTAGTAATATTGTAAAATAAAAATAGGAGGATGGATTAAATGGATGTAGATAATGTATCTAAAATTATAAAAGCGATAAGAGAAAAATATAATTTAACTCAAGATGAATTATCTAAACAACTAAATGTAACACCTCAAGCAATATCAAAATGGGAAAGAGCTTTATCAATACCAGATATTTCTATATTAAAAGATATATCTAAAAAATATAATATAAATATAAATGATATACTTGATGGAAATATAGAAGTATTAAATAAAGAACAAAAAGAAGATAAGAAAAAAAATAATAATTACTATAAAATATTAATAATAATCATAATATCAGTACTAATTATAATAATAATATATTTACTTACAAGACCATCATATGAAGTAAAAACAATATCTTCCACATGTTCAGCATTTAAAATATCAGGTAATATAGCATATGATTCTAAAAAATCATCTATATTTATAACAAACATTGATTATTGTGATATTAATGATGAAAAATATAAAATAATAAAATGTAATTTATATGAACAAAATAATAATACAAAAACAATTATTTCTACTTGTAATAATAAAAACAATAAAAACATAACATTATCAAGTTATCTTAAAGATGTTAAATTTGATATAGAAAATTATAAAAGTTCATGTATTAATTTTAAAGATGCTAAAATATATTTAGATATTGAAGCAACTGATAATAATAATAAAATAACAAAATATAATGTACCAATAAAATTTGAAGATTGTAATTAAGAGGTTTGATTATGCAACATTTAAATAAAAAAGAAAAAGAGTTTTTAAATAGTTTAGACAATACCATAATTAATAAAAAAGATTATATAGAAATATTATATAATTATATAATAGACAATAGTATATTAATAGATACTAAAGCATTTACAGATAATGGCAAATTAGCAATCAAAATATATAGAAAATTAGTAAATAAAAATAAATTAAAATATAATAAAGAATTTAATATAGAAACACTTTTAAATGAAAAGGGAATAAAATTATATAATCAAAATAATTATGAAGAAGCAATAAAATGTTTTAAATTATCTAATACACCTAAATCATATTATAATTTAGCTATATGTTATATAGAAGTAGATAGTTATAAAGATATTAATAAAGCATATGACTTATTAATTAAAGCATCAAATAAAAATATCTCTTTAGCTAGTTTAAAACTAGGAGATTTAATAAAAGATAATATAATTAATAGTAATATAGAATATTATAAGTATTATTTTAAAGCATATAATCAATCTAAAAACAATAAAAATAATATAGTATATCCTAAAATATGTTATAAAATATCAATATATTATTACGATATAGATAAAATAAAATCAAAAGACTTTATAATAGAATCAATTAATTATTTTGAAAAAATAGATAAAAAAGATGAAGACTATAATAAAGCAATTAAATTATATAAAGAATTAAATAAATTAAATATAAAAACACATCTAAGAATACCAGATAATATAAAAATACTAAGTAGAAATGATTTATATGAAGCATATATTAAAACAGATAATGGATATAATATAAATATTAATTATGAAAATATATCTAATTTACTAATAAAACTACTAAATAATAAAAATATTAATGAAATAAAACTATTATTATATATTCCAGATTATATGGACAATTATATTAAAACAATAATCAAAGAAAAAAGAACACAAGAAGACTATTATAATATTTATGAAATTAATTTTAATAATAAAGAATTAATTGATTTTATAAAAGAATTTAGTAATTTAATAAATAATGAAAATCTAATTAATATGACATTTATAAATAATGAATATGAAATAGAAAAACTTAAATTTAATTATATAAAAGTAAAAACAGAAAACAATATAGATAAAATATTAAAAGGATTTGGAATAACTAAAGAAGATAATCTTATATCAGGATATGATTTAATAACAAGTAAAGAGAATAATATTAAAATAACATCATATGATAATATTAGTTTTGATGATATTATTTTATATTTAGAATCATATAATATACAAATAAACTATATTGGTAAAAAAGAAAACAAAAATATATAGAAAAACAAAATAAAATATGATATTATAAAAGCATAAATTAAACAAAAAAAGAAAGGGTGATTATATGGGTTTAATTAGAGCTGCAGTATCTTCAGTAGGTGGAGTACTACATGATCAATGGAAAGATTATATTAGATGTGAAGATATGGGCAATGATATCTTGATGAAAAAGGTAAGTACACCAAATGGAATTATATCAAAAGATAGTGCAATTCAAGTTGCACCAGGACAGATTGCAGTAATATTTGAAAGTGGTAAAATATTAGATGCAACAGCAGAAGAAGGAATTTACACATTTGATAAATCATCTTCACCAACATTTTTTGCAGGTGATTTTGGGGATGTTTTCAAAGAAATGTGGAATCGTTTTACATATAATGGAGCAACTGCAAAAGAACAAGCAGTATTTTATATAAATGCTAAAGAAATAATAGATAATAAATTTGGAACAAGTGCACCAGTACCATTCCAAGATTGGTCACATCCAATTCCAAATCAAATGACTGGTTCAATGCAACCATTAAGAGTACAAGTTAGATGCTTTGGAACATATACATTTAAAATAAATGATCCAGCAACATTCATGTCAAAAATTGCAGGAACAGCTGAAGAATATAAGAAAGAAACAATTATAGAACAAATGAGATCAGAAGTTGTTGCATCATTCCAAAACGTACTAAATGAATTAGGAAGTTCTAAAAATAAAGTACCAGTATTAGAATTACCAAGTCAAACAGATGAAATAAGAAAAATACTTGATGAAAAAGTATTTGATCAACCAATTAGAGATAGAGGAATGCAAATAGAAGGATTTGCGATTGAATCAGTTACATTAGATGAAGAATCTAATAAGAAAATTGACGATTACGAACTATCTTCAAATGGATTCATGCAACAAGGAAGACTTGCTGGTGCATATGCTAACGCAGTTGAAGCAGCGGGAGCTAATGCAAATGGTGCAGCAAACGGATTCATGGGTGTTGGTATGATGAATATGGCATCAGGTGGAGCAGTAGGTGCAGCAGCACATAATACTCCAGCAGGTGTTTCAATGAGTGCTGATCCATTTAATCAAGGAGTTGCAGTAGGTGCAGCAACAACAGCAGAAGCAAATGAAGGAGAAGCAAAATTCTGTCCTCAATGTGGAGCCAAAGTTGCAGCAGATGCAAAATTTTGTCCTAAATGTGGAACTAAATTAGATTAATAAAAATTAAAAAAGGCTTGCACATATATATGCAAGTTTTTTAATTTGCTTTATATTCTTCAAAAATTAGATTATTGTTACTATCTCTTGTAAAGATAAATGTATAAGATGTTTTTAAATTCTTTTTAATTTTTTCATATAATTTATCATAATCACATTCATACACGTTAGCATTTATTTCATCCATATATTCTGATGTACAAATATCTGGATATGTATTAGAGACATTTGTAATAAATGCATTTGTCCTTTCTTCAGCATTATCATAAGTTAAATAGATATTATCATCCATTGTTTTAGGTCCATATGTATCTCCATTTTTCCACTCTTCTGTATAATATGCTTTTATTTTAAATAAATATTTATTATCTTCTTTTTCAATATTATCTAAATACAAATGAGAATATACTGACTTCATACTACCACCACCATGACCTGGATGATTATCATTATATATATATGTATCAGATTGTGAATCATATTTAAACATCATTCCTTCTTCAGGATTTTGTTTATGAAGAGAATCATATGCAGAACATTTAATATCTTCTAATAATACTATGACATCGTCTCCAAAATATTTTTTTGCTGCATCTTTTAATCTTTGACCTGTAACTTTATCACTAAATAAATTTAATTCTTCTAATTTTAATAATAAATTTATTTTATCTTGATTAACTAATTTATCAAACGAACCACCATCTTTATCAAAATCATAAAACTCTCTTGAAACCTTTAACATGAGTTCTATATCTTCTTTACTGGCATCTTCTAACTTTTCTTTCTTATCTTCTTTATCTTTCTTCTTTTCTTTTTCCTCAGTATCCTTATCTTTTGAACTATTACTAGTCATATTCTTATATCCAAAGAATACAACAACACAAATCAACACAACAAGTAACACAATTATCGCAATCTGTAACCCTTTATCTTTCAATCTATCACCTCAATTATAGTATAACATATTATTTATATTTAATTTTGTTATTCCCTTTTGAATCCAAAGATAAAGATATATTTTTATGATTTTTAACATCTAACTTAACATATTCGACATTACATTTATCAAATAGATGTTTACTAGCTAAATTATCATCTGTACCATTATATTTATCATTTAAATAAATAACTTTTTTTATACCAACCTGTATTATAGCCTTTGCACATTCAGAACATGGAAATAAATCAACATATATTTTTGCTCCTTCTAAATCTTTTTTATTACCAGGGAAATTTAGTATAGAATTTAACTCTGCATGACAAACATATGGATATTTAGTCTCAAGTCTATTACCATCTCTTCCCCAAGGAAAATCATCATCACTAAAACTATTAGGTGCACCATTATACCCAACAGATAAAACCCTATTAGTATTTGAAACAATACATGCACCAACCTGAGTATTAGGATCCTTACTTCTTCCACTAGATAAAATCGCAATATACATAAAAAACTCATCCCAACTTAAATAATCTTTTCTTTTTTGTCCTAATAAATCCTTATTAATTTCCATAATAATCACCTCTTAACATTAATTTTAACATATTATATTTAAAAAAATACAAAAATGTGATATTATATATCACAAATTTAGGGGGAAATATGAAAATAATTAATTTAAGAATGTATCAAGTAAGAAAATTAAAAGAATTAGAATTAGAAAAAAATATATTTAATACTGAAGCATTAATGCTTATATTAAATAAAAAATTCAAAACAAATGATAAAAGATTATTATTTAAATATTTAGATGCTCAAGATGATGACTTTATAATGAATAGAAAAATAAATATAGTAAATGGACTAAATAGTGAATTTGCATATAAGAATTTAGATTGTCTAATAATACCAGAATATGCTGTAGCAGTCGATGGAAAAATATGTGGATTTGCTATGCCACTAATTGAAAATCATAAAAACTTAGGATATATGTTATATGATGATAAAATAAAATTAAAAAACAAATTAGAAGAAGTACATAAATTAGGTAATATAATAGATAAAGTACATAGAACAAAAGGAATAACATTTAAAATGTTTTTTGGTGATCTAAATGAATATAATTTTATATTAGATGAAAATAAAAAAATGTATGCAGTTGATTTAGATTCTAGTTATATAGGACAAGATATGCCAGTAAATAATTCATATTATTTAATAAAAAATAAATATATAAAGAAAATACCAGAAAAATATCAAGTTAAAACTAACGAATACAATGAAGTAATAATACCAAGTATAAATAGTGATTTATATTGTTATAATATGATTTTATTAAATACATTAGCACAAAATCCTATGCATAAAGTTGATTTAGATAATTATTATAATTATTTAGAATATTTACATAATAATGGAGTTAATGAAAAATTATTAGAAAGTTTTAATACAATATATTTACCTTGTCAAAATATAAATCCAAAAGATATAATTGAAGAAGAAAACAACATATATAATAGGCCTAAAGTATTAAGTTATAATTCATATAAAAATAAATATAATATTAAATAATTATATATTTATAGAATAGGTGATTAGAATGGATATAAACTTCAAAGATAAAGAAGAATTAAAAAAAAGAGTAATGCCAGCATTAGAATATAGAATAAATGAATTAAACAATATAACAATAGATGAATTATGGCAATACTTAATAGATACAAAATGGAAAAATTCTATTAATCTACAATTATATGAAGTAGTAGATGATATATTAAATGAACAAATAAATTTGTAAAAACTATTTAAAAACACATAAAAAAAAGTTATAATATAAATTATACGGATGGAGGAAACAAATATGAGTAGTAATACAAAGAAAAAAGACAATGACAAAAGTACAAATAAAAAAATAAAGAAAGTTGAACCAAAAGTAGAAGTTGTCATTGAAGATGAAGAGGATATTAAAAAGAAAAGAGAAGAGAAAAATAAGTATAAACAAGCAAAAAAGAAAATAGGAATAGCTAATACTATATTTTATACTATAGCATTTACATTGCTTATCGTTTTAATATGTTTGGCATTTATTCCATTATTTAAAAATTTAAAGTTTGGACTTGATTTACAAGGTGGTTTTGAAATACTTTATAAGGCAACACCAACAAATAAATCAAAAATGACACATGATAAATTAGTCGCAACATATAAGACACTATCTAAAAGAATAGATGGATTAGGTGTTAGTGAACCTGAAATAACACTTGAAGGTGAAGATAAAATAAGAGTTAAACTTGCAGGAGTAAGTGATCCAGAAACCGCAAGAACACAGCTATCAACTGTCGCAACTCTAACTTTTAGAGATACAAATGATAATCTTTTGATGGAATCAGATGTTTTGGTTGCTGGAGGTGCAAAGGTATCACAAGATTCAACAGGAAAACCTGCAGTAAGTTTATCAATAAAAAATAAAGATAAATTTTATGCTGTAACAAATAAAGTTAAAGATATGCAAAATAACTTAATAGTTATATGGCTAGATTTTGAAGATGGAAAAGATTCATATTCAAGCGAATCAAGTAAATGCGGAACAGAAGAGTCTAATTGTTTATCTGCCGCAACAGTATCACAAGCATTCGCAAGTGATGTTATTATACAAGGTAATTTCACAGAAGAAGAAGTAGAAAACTTAGTTGATTTAATAAATAGTGGATCACTTCCATCAAAATTAACTGAATTATCATCAAATACTGTTGGAGCATCCTTCGGAGATGATACACTTGAAAAAACATTATATGCTGGAATTATTGGAATTGTATTAATAATTTTATTACTAATTATAGTATATCATTATGCAGGATTTATATCTGCAGTATCAATTATGTTATATACATTTTTAGTATTCCTAACATTCTGGTTAGTAGGTGGAGTGTTAACGTTGCCATCTATCGCAGCACTTGTTCTAGGTGTTGGTATGGCAGTAGATTCAAACATAATTATGTTTTCAAGAATCAAAGATGAATTATATAAAGGTAGGAGTTTACCTAATGCATTTAAAGAAGGTTCTAAATCATCTCTTAGTGCAATACTAGACTCTAATTTAACAACATTAGTAGTTGCTATAATAATGTTTATATTTGGTGAATCATCTATTAAAGGATTCGCTACTATGCTTATTATAACTATAATTGTAACAATGTTAACAATGGTATTATTAACAAGAGTATTACTAAACTTATTTGTAAAAACAAAATTCTTTAATAATAAAACAAATCTATTTATAAATGTTAAATCAAAAGATATACCTAATTTGGAAAAAGGAGAAGTTCAAACAATATATCCATTTAAGAATGTTAACTTCTTAAAACCATCAAAAATATTAATTAGTATATCTTGTTTAATAATAATAGTAGGTGTTATATTTACATTTGCTAGAGGACTAAATTTAGGTATAGATTATAGATCAGGTACTAATATTACAATTAATTCAGAAAAAAAATTAACTAAAAAAGAATTAACAAATGATCTTAAAGAATTAGGATTAAAATCTTCATCAATTTCTATTTCAGATGATGAAACAAGTATTAGAATAGATAATAGTCTATCAGGAGAAGAAGTTAAAAGTATAAATACATACTTTGAAGATAA
Organism: uncultured Erysipelotrichaceae bacterium; assembly: GCA_902803795.1. Classification (GTDB taxonomy): domain Bacteria; phylum Bacillota_I; class Bacilli_A; order RF39; family UBA660; genus RUG14903. Next base: position 11,131 of record CADCRC010000037.1, read on the forward strand.
ATATAAAGCAAGTGTTACAATAGGTGTTGTATCAAATGAAGTAGCAAAAGAATTAGCTAAGAATGCATTATTATCTGTATTAGTAGGATTTATTGGAATAATAATTTATGTATCATTTAGATTTAAACTATCTAATGCAATAGGTGGAGTAATTGCTCTAATTCATGATGTTTTGATAATATGTTCATTTTTTTCAATATTACATTTAGAAATATCATCAATGTTTATTGCAGCGTTGCTCGCAATAATAGGTTATTCTATAAATGATACAATAGTTTTATTTGATAGAATAAGAGAAAATATAGACGAATATGATAAAAAATTAGATAAAGAATCATTCTATAATATTGTATTAAAAAGTATCCAAGAGACATTTACAAGAACAATTTATACAACTATAACAACACTTCTTCCTATATTAGCATTAATAATTTTAGGTTCTTCTGGAATATTTACATTTAATATTGCAATGTTAATAGGATTACTTGCTGGAACATATTCTTCAATATTTATCGCAACATTTGTTTATATGATAATTGAAGAAAAACATTTAAATGATCCTAAGAAAAAGAAAAAAATATATGAAGATGAAATACAAGAAAAAATGATAAAAGGAGTAAATTGTTAAAAAAGATAAAGAGGGAGTGGTAGTATGACCCCTAGTAATAAACAATATAAATTTGAAGATGTATATGAGATTGCTACAAAATATATTGATGATGAAAATAAACTTGAAATAATAAAAAAAGCATATGATTTTGCTAAAGAAAAACATAAAGGACAATATAGAAAAAGTGGTGAAGAATATATAAATCATCCAATACAAGTCGCATACATTCTAACTCAAATCTATGCAGATTATGAGAGTCTATCTGCGGCTTTTCTTCATGATGTTTTAGAAGACTGTGACTGTGAACCGGACGAATTAGAAGAAGCGTTTGGTCCAACCATACTAAAACTAGTTGATGGTGTAACAAAACTATCACGTCTTCACTTCTCAACAGATAATGATTATCTAATTGAATACTATAAAAAAATTATTGTAGGAATGAGCGAAGATGTAAGAGTAATTATAATTAAACTAGCTGATAGACTTCATAATATGAGAACTCTTTGGGCTCTTCCACCAGATAGACAAAAAGTAAAAGCAAAAGAAGCACTTGAAATACTTGCTCCAATTGCACATCACCTTGGAATTCATAAAATAAAAAGCGAATTAGAAGACTTATCACTAAGATATTTGAAGCCAGATGTTTTTTATGATATAGCAGAAAAACTAAACAATACTAAAATTGAAAGAGATAAATATGTATATGATATGCAACAAGATGTATCATCACTCTTAACAAACTATCATATACCTCATGAAATAAAAGGTAGATCAAAATCGATTTATAGTATATACAATAAAATGCAAAAAGGAAAAAGATTTGAAGATATATATGATCTTCTAGCTCTTAGAATACTTGTTAATACAAAACAAGAATGTTATCTTGCATTAGGTATAATTCATTCAAAATATAGACCTATGCCAAATAGATTTAAAGACTATGTCGCAATGCCAAAACCAAATATGTATCAATCACTTCATACAACAGTCTTTGGTGTAAATGGATTCTTATTTGAGATACAAATAAGAACATATGATATGGATGAAATCGCAGAAAATGGAATCGCAAGCCACTGGGCATATAAAGAAAATGGTGGTTCAAAAGATAATGCTAATCTTCAAAGTACAACAGAACAAAAATTACAATTTTTCAAATCAATTATTGATTTATCTCATGATAATTTATCAAGTGAAGAATTTGTAAATAGTGTAAGAGATGAAGTATTAAATAACAATATATATGTATTCACACCTAAAGGAGATGTAATAGAACTACCAAAAGGTGCAACACCAGTTGATTTTGCATATAAAATTCATACAAGAGTAGGAGATACAACAATTGGAGCAATTGTAAATAATAGTATAGTTCCACTTAATTACGAATTAAAAACAAATGATATTGTAAAAATAAATACTAATAAATCATCAAAACCATCAAAAGAATGGCTAAATTTTGTAAAATCAACACAAACAAAAAACAAAATTAAATCATTCTTTACAAAAAATGAAAGAGATATTTATATAGAGCGTGGCAAGTATATATTAGAAAAAGAAATTAAGAAAAGAAAAATACCACTAAATATATTTTTTACAGATGAAAACATTGAAAAAATATGTAATGAATTTAAATTAAAAGATTTAGATGACATTTATTTAAATATAGGTAATCTAAAAGAACAAGCAAATAGTATAATCAATATTATAGATGAAAAACATGAAGAACAAAAACCAAAAATTATAACAACAAAATTAAATAAAGATACAGATATAGTGGTTGCTGGAATAGATAAAGTTAAAGTTAATTTAGCGGCGTGTTGTTGCCCTGTATATGGAGACAAAATAGTTGGTTATATTACAAAAGGAAATGGTATAACAGTTCATAGAATAACATGTGGTAACTTAGAAATGTTAGAAGATAGAACAATAGATGTTGCCTGGAATGATAAACAATTAGCTAATAAAAAATATTTATCTTGTTTATATATTTATTCAAATAATTTACAAAATAACATAGATGATTTAAAAAAATCAATTTCTTCATTTAATTCAAATATTGATACTATAAAAATTTTATCTAGTTCAACATATAATATATATGAAGTTGATTTATATGTAACATCAGTAGAAAATCTAGAAAAAATAATGATGTTAATAGATAAAATAGATTATGTAGATAGAGTAGAAAGGATATATAAATAATGAGAGTATTAGTTCAAAGAAGTGGTAAATCAACTGTAGAAGTTGATAACAAAATAGTAGGTAAAATAGATGAGGGACTTGTATTACTAGTAGGATTTAATAACGAAGATTCATCTAAAAATATAGATCAAATGATTCCTAAAATACTTAATCTAAGAATATTTCCAGATGAAAACGATGTAATGAATAAAAGTATATTAGAATATGGTGGTAAGATACTGTCTATATCACAATTTACATTATATGCAGATACAAAAAAAGGCAATAGACCAAGCTATATTAATTCAAGAAATAAAGAAGAAGCATCAAAATTATATGAAGAATTCAATAATAAATTATCAAAATATATAGAAGTACAAACAGGAATATTTCATACAGATATGATAGTAAACATTCAAAATATTGGACCAACAACAATTATATTAGAAAAATAAAAGAGGTATTATATGAAAAATGATAAAATTAATGCACAACTAGTAAACATAACAATGCTAATGTTATTATTGTATATTACTTTTAGTAATGTAAACCTTTGGTGGAATTTACTTGCTCAAATAATATATATAATGACTCCATTTATAGTTGCTTTTGCTTTAGCATACATTCTTTATCCATTATTAAAAAAACTAGTATCAAGAAAATTAAAAGAGGCTCTAGCAGTTACAATAATTGTAATAGGACTTTTATTGATAGTTGCTTTAATTATTGCTCTTGTAGTGCCAACCTTATATGAACAAACAAAATCATTTATTAATCTTGCAAGTAAGTTTAATGACTCATCATTAGAAAATAATATATTACATTTTGGAAAATACAAAATTGATATAACAGATACACTGAATGAATTATCTAAAGCAATATCAGGATCATCTAAAACAATAATACAAAATATAATAGGTCAAATAACTAATTTTGCAGGTAAATTTATAGTAGGATTTGTTTCATTTATATATTTCTTAAGTTATATGGATAATATAAGAGGATGGATAAAAAAATCACTTCAAAAAAACAAAAAAATATTAAATTATATTAAAACTCTAGATAAAGAAATATCAAGTTATTTAAGAGGACTTGGAACATTTATGATATTTGAATTGTTAGAATATAGTCTATTATATTTCTTAATAGGACATCCAAACTGGTTAATTTTAGGACTTCTTGCTTGTGTAACAACAATCATACCATATTTTGGAGGCCTAATCACAAACATCATAGCTTTGCTTTTAGCAAGTGTAGTATCTAAAAGATTACTAATATTAACACTAATTATATGTTTAATATTTCCACAAACAGATGGATATTTAGTATCACCAAAAATTTATAACAAAACAAATAATGTTAATCCATTAGTTACAATAATGTGTGTATCAATAGGTGGTTCTTTATTTGGACCAATAGGAATAGTTATAGCTCTTCCAATTTATCTATTACTTAAATCAACATATAATTACTACAAAAAAGATATAAAAGAAGGAATGGTTATAGTAAAAAATAAATTATAAAAACGATTATGAATCTATCATAATCGTTTTATTTTCATAAATTTTCTTATTTTTTAATATATTTTTTTTCCTGTTCTTTTATATAATTATCTAAATATAATTTCCATTTTTCTTCTTCTTCCTCATCAAATAAATTATATAAAAAATCAATTACAATTCTACTTCTTTTTTCAGCCTCTTTTTTACCAGAATCAGTCAACATCAAATATCTAAGTTTTAATATTTTTTGAAACATATGACCAACACCACTATCATTAATGTTCTTGTATTCTTTAGAATCTATATTATCTTTAATTATTTCATCTTTATTAAAAAATAATCTACCTTTATAAATAGAATAATCATAAACTCTTAATATACCATTCGCACCAATCGCATCACACATATCAGAATCAGAAACAATTTTAGACTCTATAAAACTTGGAATAATTCCATCTAATCTTTTAGAATAACCAATTTCTCTAATTGCTTTTAATACAACTTCTTGAATATTAGAATCAATATTACATTTATTCATTATACTTTTCGCATTATATAAATTATTAGAACTATCTTCTCCAAATAATTTATAATCATCTACATCATGTAACAAAGAAATTAAAGCGACAATATATTTATCTCCACCTTCAGAATTACTAAATTTTAAAGATAAATTTAAAACTCTTTTTATATGTGAAATAGAATGACCAGTCTTATCATTACATAGTAAATTATATACTTCATTTTCTACATCTTTAATCATTTTATCACCAACAAAATAATATCACAGTAATACTATTATTAAAATACTTTTTATTAATATATTATGATACATCAATGAAAGAAGATAATAAAAGCAAAAATATAAACACTTCATAATCTTGATTTTTTTGTTAAAAAAGAATATATATTTAAAGCTGCAATTTTAAATAAATTTTTATTTTATAAATATTGTATTATTATTATAAATATTTTATAATTTATTAGAAAGTAGGTAATGATATGAAAAAGGGATTTGATAA
>CADCRC010000038.1 GCA_902803795.1 uncultured Erysipelotrichaceae bacterium
AATGAAGATTCATCTTGGTTTATTGTTCCAGTGATATATTCATTAATAGTATTTGGTTGGAGTTTTCCAAGTACCATTTTTGCTGAAAAGATTATTAAAACAGGTAATAAGATAGATAATAAATTATTAAAAATAGCATATTATGTATTTTTACCAATTGTTTTATTCGGGATTTGTTTAACTGTATATATGATAGCTCTTTATATTAATGACTATATTATTCCTAAACCGACTGGACTTGGAGATGCTATTGGGCAGGTACTTTTATTATTATTTATTGTATCAGTTATATCTATTATAATTATTTTGCCATATATTCAAGCTATAATAATAAATATTCTAAAAAAAAATAAAAAGTAGTTAAAATAAGATTGTCACAATTGTATGCTTTTATTTTCTATGGTAGAATTTAGAGTAGGTGGTAGATTGTGAAAAGTATAGTCTTAGAAGTATCTTCTTGGGGAAGATCAAGTAATGGTGCAACAAATAATAGGCAATATATAACAAGTGATAAAGAATATTTTGTTAGTAATGATAAGGTTAAGAATATTAGTGATGAAGAATATGGGAAAGTTATTAAGTTTATTCAAGAAAAAATGATAGGGCATAATTATAAAAATGATATCATTTATGATTATGGTTGTAGTGTTAAAGCAACTTTTGAAGGAAATGAAATATGTGTTTCGAATGTAGAACCATTGTATGAAGATGCGCTTCTTTTATTTAAAGAAATTGGTGGACAAAGTATTACAGCTGAAGATATTTCTAAAATAGAAAATAAATACAAGGAGTACAATTATTATTCTAAAAAAAATGAATTGATTGAAAAAAGTGTTCTTTATATAGAAAAAAGATGTTTAGGTTTGAAATATGAAGAAAGTTTAAAAATAGTTACTAATGATAAATTTTTATATTCAACAAGTATAAATTGGAATGATAATCTAAGTGTTTTTCCTAATTATGATATAAAGGAAATACGAATTTTATCAGATGATGAATATAATTTAATTATTAAATATATACAAAAGCATTTAATTGGAAAGCAATATAAACGTGAGCTAATTAAGCATTCTTATACATATGGTGTATATGCTAGATATAATTATTATAAATTTGATAGTTTTAATAATTTAAAGATATATAAGAATTGTGATAAATTCTTACGTAAAAAAATTAAGTTTGATTAATATACATGGTTATGAGTTGGAGAATAATGTATTAAGTATCTTATTTTGGCTGGCAGATTATGAAATAGCTGTGATATTTACTACCTTCTTCTTTAATAGAAGGAATTGTGGTTGGAAGAATCGTTGAAAAAAGTAAAAATGAATTAAATCTAATAAAAAAATTTTTCCAAATTGTTGTATTTGTAATAATGACGAAAAAGTAATTATGTAATATAAGATTGCAATTTTTTAGGTATAAGAGTTTTGCAAATTAGCTTAGATTATTAATATATGTAAACCAGTTAATTTGTATGTGGTTAAATTTTGTTTTTATGATAAAATTATAGTTAGAGAATATAAATTAGATATAAATAAAAGAAGGTGCTAGCACGGAAAGAGAAGAAGCAAGAGCGAAGACAGTAGATTTATTGCTAGGAGATCAAAACCCAAATGCAGATTTCTATGCAAGTTTATTTCAAAGATATAATTATGGCGATTATGAAATGACTCCTATTTCTCCTGCAAGAATGGGTAATGTCAATAGAAATAATAATATAATAATTACTGAAGAGGCATATAGAGATTTGGCAAAAATAAGAAATATTACTCTTCAGACAAATCAGGAAGTAGCATTTTTAATTTTTGGGGAAGAATTACCTAATGGTACTGTATTATTAGATACTGTTATTTCTACATTTCAACCTAGTTCGAGGACAAGTGCTGATTTTGATAGACTCAATGAAATATTAAATAAATATGTTGCAGATATAGCGAATGGAAAGTATAGGAACGGAAACAAACAAATTATTTGCCATGGGCATACTCACGGTATGTCTCCAGTTAGTGATAATTTTTCGTTTGGCGATTTAATTTCGTATGTACAATTTAATAATTCGCATCGTTTATTTAAAAATAGACAAGTTGAAACTATGGCGTTATTAATGCCTCCGAGTGGGGACTTTAATTTTATTTTTTATGAAAATAATCCTCAATATGAAGGCTTTTATACTTTTCCGACTGTCTATTTAAAACAATCAGATGGTTCTATAGGGGAATTACCAGCTTATCAAAATGGAAATTATTTAGATAATGATAATCAATTAGACAATGTATAATTATAGATAAATAAAATGAATTATAATAAAAGAGGTGATAATGTTATGGATAATAACGAAAGAAAAATTTCAACTAGTATACAATATCAGTTAAGTAATGTAGAATTGTTTTATGAAGTTTTTGCTAATTGGGCTTCTTTTAATGCCATATTAGAAAAAGGACCTAGTGAAATGAAAAAATATTTATTTGACAAGTGGAATACTCTAAAAGAAGAATTGAAAAGTAGAGA
>CADCRC010000039.1 GCA_902803795.1 uncultured Erysipelotrichaceae bacterium
TATGGTATGGATTTACTTTAATATCTCCAATACTTGCATTTATATGTTGGTATAGTAAAAGTGAAAATAAATTATCAATTATAATTGATAGTTTAATAATGTTTGTAATGATTGCAAGTTGTTTTAGCATAGGAATATGGTATTTTGATTTTAAAGGAATTTTATATACAATTACATTTATAGCTACTTGTATAATTTTATATAAGAAACCATTAAATATAGGAATTAGTCTAATAATAGGATTGTTCTTAGCATTTTTAATAAGAATACCATTTATAAGTGGTTAATTGGAAGATTAAGATATGTTAAATTGATTAGTAGAAATTCATCATATTTTTTTATATTTTTACAAAATAAAACTCGAGTTAATCTCGAGTATATTTATTATTAATTACTAGAACCAGATGCATTATCAATTAATTCTTTCATATAATCATCATATGCTTCTTTTAATTTATCATCATTCCACTTAATTTTTTTATCTTCTCTAAAACTTATTAAAGATTCATAATATAAAGATTTATCAGCATTTAATTTTTGTTCTCTAAGTTTTTCTTTAATTTTATCTTTTACTTTCTTTAATTTAGGTTTATCTTTTTGACCAGTTTTTAAAATAATATGATAACCATAAGATGTCTTAACAGGTTCTTTTGTATATTTATTAACTTCTAAATTTTTAGTTGCCTCACTAAATGCTTCTTCCATATCTTCATATTCAAAATAATCTAAATCTCCGCCTTTTTCCTTAGTTGCTTCATCATCAGAATATTTTTTAGCAAGTTTAGCAAAATCTTTTCCTTCATCTAATTCTTTAATAATATCTTCTGCTTTTTTCTTAGCATCTTCTTCAGCTTTTTGTTTTTTCTCATCATCTGCTTCACTATCAACATCTACAGAAATTAATATATGTGATGCTTTCATTTCACCAACTATTTTTTCATCATAATAAGTTTGAATCTCATTATCAGTTAATTTCTTTTCAATATAATCATTTACAGCTTGAGTTCTTTTATATTGAAGACGTAACATCTTTTCTAATTCTTCTTCACTATCAACACCATAATATTGTTTAATAATACTTTCAAATTGATCCTTTTCTTTATAATATTGTTTTATAGAATCAATCTGTTCTTTTACTTCTTTGTTTTCATCATCATCACTTTTATAGTCTTCATCTAATAATTTATGATCAATCATATCAATTAAAGTTGATATTTTTTCTTCCTTAATTTCATCATAGAATGTATCAGCTGAAATTTTGCCTCCTGAAAATTTAACTGCTGTTCCTTCTTTAGTAGTAGATGACTTTCCACAACCACATATTGATAATACTACTATTAATCCGACAAATATCTTTAATATTTTTGTTTTTTTCATCTATTTTTCCTCCCTTAATTATAATAACAAACAAAATCATTAATTTCAATGTTATGACATTAATTTATCAAATATAATATTAATATCATCAACATTTTCATGATTATATTTAAAATCTGCATTATCATTATCATATCTTGGAATAACATGTATATGATAATGTTTTATTTCTTGCCCTAAATCATTATTTTGAGATATTGTAATACCTTTTGCTCCTAACTTATCTTTTAATAATGGATAAAGTTTTTTCTTGATAATATCAATAGAGTGAGAAATTATTTTCTTATCCATATCCATAATAGTAACATAATGCTTTTTTGGAATAATTAATAAATGACCATTAGTTGCAGGATCAATACTCATAAATACTTTTATCATATCATCCTCATAAATACAATTACTACTAGCTTCATTATTAGCTATTTTACAAAATATACAATCTTTCATTTTTCCTCCTATATTTAGATTTTTGTTAAGAGATATCTACAAACTCATTATTATAAATAATCAAATAATTTATTATTAATTTAAATATTTATATTTTATATTATACTTTTCCAATTCTTTATCATTTTTATTTAAAATATTTTCTATAACAACATCTAAACTATTATTTATTATTTCATCACTAACATTATAAATATCTATAGCAAGTATTAAATCATTCTTATCTGTAAAAGTAAATGAATAAGTTTTAGGTGAAATACCATTTGTTATAACATCATTATACACTTTATTAATTTCTTTTATAATATTACTCTTAGATATATTAATTTTACCATTATAATGAATATCAAATATTTTTAAATTTAATAAATCTTTTTCTTCTAAAATATATTTTTTAACTTCATCTGTAAAATTATCAAGATTATTATTAATAGATATTATATATTTATTTTCTGTTTTTTTATTAACATCATTTTCTATAATATTAGATATATATTTTAAAAAATTATTTCCATTTATATAATCATCTTTATATGTAGAATCATATTTCTTATTATAATAATAAATATAAAAATTCAAATGTTTATTAATCTTATTTTCTACAAGTGTAATAAATTTACCATTTTTATATTTAGTATCTTTTATATTTACTTCATCAATAATATTACTATAATTTTCATTTATAAAATTACTTACTTTAGATTTAATTCTATCTTCCATTAA
>CADCRC010000040.1 GCA_902803795.1 uncultured Erysipelotrichaceae bacterium
ATAAAATATTTAAAATATAATCAAAAAAACGTAAAGAAAAAACTACTTATTATTATCAGATTTCATTTCAAACAATAAATCTCTTAAAGCAATTGCTCTTTCAAAATCAAGATTTTTAGCAGCCTCATTCATTTCAAATTCAATCTCATCAATAGTTTTACTAACTTCAAGTTTATTTAATTTCTTTGATTTAGAATCTTTACTACCTATAGGAATAATAGATATTACATCATTTATTTTTTTACTAATTGTTTTAGGAACAATACCATTTTCATTATTATATTCTTCTTGATATTTTCTTCTTCTTTCAGTCTCGCATATTGCAAGTCTCATAGAATCAGTTACTTTATCAGCATACATTATTACTCTACCATTCTCATTTCTTGCTGCTCTACCAATAGTTTGAATTAATGATCTATAACTTCTCAAAAAGCCTTCTTTATCAGCATCCATTATCGCAATTAAACTAACTTCAGGAATATCCAATCCTTCTCTTAATAAATTAATACCAACAAGTACATCATATACTCCCTCTCTTAAATCATGAATTATTTGTAATCTTTCTAATGACTTAATTTCAGAATGCATATAAGTAACACTAATATCTAACTCTTTTAAATATTCTGTTAATTCCTCAGCCATTCTTTTAGTAAGAGTTGTAATTAAAGTTCTCTCATGTTTTTCTATTTGTACTCTAACTTCATTTACTAAATCATCTATTTGACCATTAGTACCCCTAACATCAATAATAGGATCTAATAATCCAGTTGGTCTAGTTAGTTGCTCTATATATTCACCATTAGTATATGATAATTCAAGTTCAGCAGGAGTCGCAGATACATAAATTGCTTGATTTAATTTATTATAAAATTCATCATAAGTTAAAGGTCTATTATCTAAAGCACTAGGTAATCTAAACCCATAATCAACTAAATTTTGTTTTCTAGCTCTATCACCATTATACATTGCATGAACTTGAGGAAGAGTAACATGAGACTCATCAACAACAAGTAAAAAATCTTTAGGAAAAAAATCAAGTAAAGTTGTAGGCTCTTCTCCACTAGGACGACCAGCAAGAGGAGCAGAATAATTTTCAATACCTTTACAAAAACCTGTTTCTTCAAGCATCTCTAAATCATAATTAGTTCTCTGTTCTAACCTTTCAGCTTCTAATAATTTGTTATTATCTTTAAAATATTGTAATCTATCTTTTAACTCACTTTTTATTCTATCAATACCCTGTTTTAATTTATCACTTCCAACAACATAATGACTAGCAGGAAAAATAATAACTTCTTCTTCTTCACTTATAATTTCACCAGTTAGTCCATTAATACCAAGTATCCTATCAATTTCATCACCAAAAAATTCTATTCTATATCCAGTAGTATCCATATTAGAAGGAATAATATCTAAAACATCACCACGTACACGAAAAGTAGCCCTATGAAAATCATAGTCACCTCTTTCATAAGTCATATCAATCAATTTTGACATAACATCATCTCTTGAAATAACATCACCTTTTTTTAAATCAAGGACCATCTTTGCATATTCTTCTTTTTCACCAATACCATATATACATGAAACAGAAGCAACCACAATAACATCATCACGTGTAAGTAATGACGATGTTGATTCATGTCTCATCATCTCAATCTCATCATTAATAGATGAATCTTTTTCTATATAAGTATCAGTTTGTGGAATATAAGCCTCAGGTAAATAATAATCAAAATAAGATATATAATAACAAACCTTATTATTAGGAAATAATTCTTTTAATTCAGAATATAATTGTCCAGCCAAAGTCTTATTATGAGATAAAACTAAAGTTGGTTTATTAACTCTTTCTATTACATTTGCAATAGTAAATGTCTTACCACTACCAGTAACACCCATTAATACTTGAGATTTTTTATTATTATTAATTCCATCAACTAATTTATTAATAGCCTGACTTTGATCCTTAGAAGGTTTAAATTTAGATTCTATTTTAAACATACATACCTCACAATCTATAACAAATACTATTCTATATTATTTTACAAAATAAAAAAAGATAGTTCATTAATAATAAATATAGTTAAAATAAAAAGACTGTTACCTATAAATTACAGGATACAATCTATTATATAAAAATACTATAACTATAAAAAATTATTAATACAAATATAAATAACATTTTAAAGACAATTAATTACTAGAACTATGTCCACCTCTATGAATTTCAGGTCGTATAGTATTTTCTGCAAATTTATATAAATTTTCATGCTCAAGCGCATACCTTTTTATTAATGTATTACATCTATCAATTGCTTTATAACGTTCTTCTATTTCCATATATCTACCAGTATCATTATCCTCATCACTTTCATTAATCTGACACACAAGACTATCTATAATCATATAATGATCATCCCTTTCTTTTTTATATGTACAAATTAAATCATATAACTCATGTAATCTCAACTGAATATTATTATACACTGTAGTTAATTCTTCAACTCTTCTATCATAAACATTTGTCAAAATAGTTTCTTTATTTTC
>CADCRC010000041.1 GCA_902803795.1 uncultured Erysipelotrichaceae bacterium
AAAAAAATAAATTAAGTTATAAATTTAATTTATTTTTTATATTGTCTATTATATTAATTTTTTGCTTTTTATCATTTAATTCATTATATATTGCGAATGATATTAATATTGATCCTATTATTAATATATATATCCACCATGGTATACTTAACCAAAATAGTCTTGTTAGAAGTAATACATTTATTAGAATTGCTATTATACTTATTATAAATATTGGTCCTAGTTTTAATGTATAACTTATTATTACTATTATTGTTAATAAAAATACGTATAGTATTCCGTCCATTTGACTTGTATAGTTTGTTAGACTTAAGTAATTTATTAATATGTATGATAAATATTCCCATGTTTTATAATTTTTTTCTTCATATTTTTTAAGTATTGTTCTTGTTATAAATGGTATCCATATTAGATATGGTCCATATACAAATATAGTATAATTGTTTAATTTTAGATCTGTTGTTATAAAGTTAAATAAGACTAATATGCATGTATATAATATACCTTTAAATAAATCTTTTACTTTATTTTCTTTTATTAGATATATGATAATTGTTCCAATTGTAAATAATATTAAACTTATATATTTTGATTCATTAAAATTTTGTATATGAAATAGTGTAAATATATAAAATAGTATTATAAATGTATTTGTTTTTTTATAATAAATTTGTGTACATATTATAGAAATTATTATAAATGATGTTATATACATTATATTGAAATTTAGATGTATATCCTTTAGATAAATATATGGTATTAGAGCTAAATATGGTATATATAGATAATTTGTATTAAGTTTGTTTTTATTAATATATAAAATATATATAATTATTAAGATAATTAATAATATAAAATTAGTTATTGTTGTTGTGATAGTATTTAAAATGATAAAAGATATGATAAATTGTATTTGTATATAGTTGTTATTTGTTTTATTATTTAATTCTTTGATTGTATATTCTAATAATACTTGTATTATTGTTGCTATTGGGATAGATAATAATAATATGTTTATGTTATTAATATTTAGTAGTTTTAATATATATATTAGTATTATATTACTATATATATATGTTGTTATTTTATATTGATCTTGTTTTTTATTATAGAATAAATATATATTTGTAATTATATAGAATATGTATAGTATTAATGTTATTATATTTATATTATAGTTTATTATAGTTATTAGATTAAATGATATATTTCCTACTATTAATAGTGATTGTTTTATAATTTTATCTTTTATTGGTATTGATGATAATATCATTATTAAAGATATATAACCTAGTGTTACTATTGGTAGGTTGGTAGTTGAGATAATGTCTGTTATTGTTAACAGAATATATATATTAAAACAATATATTGGATATTTTATGTTTTCTTCTTTATATATATGATGTATTAATGATAATATTGAAATGGTTGCTAGAATTAAGAATGTTGGTATTTGATTTGTTGTATTTAGTTTAGTTGATATAAATAATGCAATGGTTGATATTGATATAGTTATATATGTTGTTGGTTTAATTGTTTTATGTATTATAATATTATGTATGTATAATATTATGAATGATATAAGTATAAGTATTTGTTTTATTATAAAATTATCAAATAATTTGGTTGAATGATAGAATATAGATATTATAAGTATTGGTAATAAATCATTATATAAAGATGTTTTTTTATCTATTTTGTTGAAATATAAATATGAATTATATAACATTGATATATCTAATAATATATTTTGTTGTTGAGTTGTACTATTTATTAAATCTATTAAAATATAGTAGATTGTTAATATTGTTAATGTATAAAATAATGTAGATATTGTTTTTAAATGTAATTCTTTATATAAGAATATTGTATTGTTATTGTATAGAATAGTTATAATTATTAAATATATTGATAATATTAGTAATATTGTTATTATGTTATTTGTAAAAATAAGGGTTGTTATGACTATAGTTATTATTGTAAATATCATTGTCATTATTGATATTAGTTTTATGTTTTTTAATTTGTAATTGTAATAATATATTATTGTTGTTATAAAAGAACATATACTTAAGTAGATATTTTTACCTTGGCCGTATATTGATAAAAAGTCACCTAATAAACTAAATATTGATATTGATAGAAATAGAATAGGTAAGTATGCTAAAGCTATTAAGTAGAATGCTTTAGATGTTTGTTTTAGATGAAATATTTTATCTGCTATATTACTTGATATTATAAATATTAGTAACATTAATACTATAATGAATGTTTTAAATATATTATGTGTTATATTCCATGTTGTTGTTAGATATATAATTGAAGATAATAGTATTAATATTGAACCTACTATTAAAATAGTTGAATTTTTTATTTCTTTATCTGTATATTTTTGTTGTATTGGTGTTATTGTTTTATTATTTGATAAATTTGGTGAATTGTTTTTTATTGGATCTTTCTTATCTTTTAAGTTATATCCACAACTAGGACAATAAATTATTTCATTATCTTTTTTTTCTTCTTTTTCCTTTTTTAATTTATCTATTTGTTTACTTAAATCCATATTTTGTTTTAATAATGCAAATAGAACTATTACTAAAATAAATTGTATCATATTTTCTCACCTTACCTTTTAATATTATCATTTTTATTTTTTTATTTCAATATTATATTTATTATTATGTTATATGGTGTTATACTTATTAAAGTAAGGAGTGAGTTTATGAAGAATAAAATATTTTTATTTATTATTATTTTGTTGCTTATATTAGATGTTAATGTAAGTGCGAAAGGATTATTTGTTGGAGGAAATAAAGTTGTAGTTAATGAGAAAAAAGATGGAACTTCTTTTATAGGTGGGGATAAAGTTAAAGTTGAATCTGATACAGATATTAAAGGTATTGCTTTTATTGGAGGAAATGAAGTTAATGTATCTGGACAATCTGATTATTT
>CADCRC010000042.1 GCA_902803795.1 uncultured Erysipelotrichaceae bacterium
AGGTAAAAATGGAAGAAGAAAATATTAAATATGACAAGGATACAAAAATTAGATTTAAAATATTCTAATATACACAACTTCTTTGTTACAAAAACATAAAAAGATTATTACAAAAATGTAAAATTATTGTTACAAATGAATTAATGGGCACATTTTATGATATAAAGTAATTATATTTAATATAAAATGGAGAATATATATATGAGGAAGAGGAAATTATTTATAATTATATTAATACTAGTTCTATTATTAGCATTTAGCTCTTTTATTATAATACATGCTGCTAATAATGATGATGTTTTTAATACAATAAAAAATAATATTGAAAGTTATTATAATAATCTAAATAATAATCATAAACTAAAAGTTTCGATAAATAATAATGATATAACTAATACTAAAAATATAATTTCACAATACCAAGATACTATCGATGGATTTGAAGATACAGATAGTATACATGATATTTATACGACACTACAATCAAGAATTACTGACGGTAGTGCTAAGCCTAATATTATAACTGGATATATTAATATAAAAAGAACAATGGATCAACTATTTGAAGTATCAACGCAAGAAAGTGATATTACTGTAAAAGATAACAATGGTATTATTTATAAATATACTCCTTTAGATACGGATTTAAAAGAGAACTATTCGGCTTTAAATAAGGATATAGCTGTTTATAAACCTCAAACTCAATTTCTTTCAATCGCGAGAAAAGTAAAAGAGCATATAGAAAACCTTGTCCTTTTATATTCTGTAACAAATGATCAAAAATATTTTGATGCAATTAAATTAGAAATGTTTAATGCTATAGATTGGAAAAATTATTGGCAATCAACTCAATTTATAGATACATCCGAAATAGCATATGCAGTGAGTTTAGGATATGATTTTACTTATAATGACTTGACAAGTGAAGAGAAATGTAAGATAGAAAATAAATTATTGTATTCAATTATGTTATTTAACACAAAAACATATGCAAGTAATGTTAATTCATCTAAAGGTAATTTTAATCAAGTAGCACATTCTGGAATGGGAATTGTTAGTTTAACATTAATAGATTCATCAAATGAAGGACAAATTAAGGTCACTAGTATTGATACAAATAAAAAAACTATTTCGATAGAATATCCGGTTAAAAGTATAAAAAATGGATCTTTGTCAATAACATATAATAATGGATTGATTATAAGAAAAAATGCTGATGGTGAATATGTAACATATGATGCTCAGATAACGGATAGTGAAATGTATGACTTGATAGTAAATCATAATTTAATAAAAGAAGATAGTAATGGAAATAAGTATATAACCTTAAGACATTTTTATACTGCAGTAATTGCCAAAACAGTTGAGTTTTTACCAAAAGTACTTAAGTCTGATAACACATATATTGATGGCTCATATCCTGAAGGCAAAGAGTATTATTTATATGGTATGAGGTATTTTAGTTATTATTTAGCAACATTGCAAAATACATTGAAAAAAGATTATGATTTATTAAATTTTGAAACTTATAATGACAAAAACCGTGTAGTTTTCGATAATATTGTTTTAAATCCTGTCTATATCTCCAATGCAAAGGGTATCAATCTAGCGTATGGTGATGCAAGAAACAATGCACATGATTTTGAAGGAGATTTGTTTTATTTAGCAGATCTAAATGCTAAAAAAACAAATCGTAATACAATTGCAAATGTTATTTATGATTACAGAAAGAGAACATATGGGACATGGAATTTCTATAGTATTCTATGGTATAACGAAACTTATGATATAGAAAAAATTGATAATATTGAATATGATAGAATATTTAATGTAAAAATATATCAAAACGACATCGTAAAAAAGAATATTAATAGACTTGGAGTTAGTGCTTTCAGAAAAAGCTTCACAGACTCTAACAGTATATTTGTTGCTATGAGAGGTGGAGATACAAAAGATAACCATACTCATTTAGATTTGGGTAGTTACATATTTGAAGCTCTTGGAACAAGATGGATAAATGATGACGGAAGTGGACCATATGATGGAAAAAAATATCAGGATAAAGAGTATTTAAGATGGCAATATTATTCTGCAAGAGCAGAATCACATAGCACAATAGTAATTAATAAGCCAACAACAATTAATACGGATAATACGGACGTTAAAAAAGGGACTTGTTTGCATGCAGATCAATGGGTAAATGCATATGCTGAATTTAAATTATTTGAATCATCAGAAAATTCTAATATTGCTAAAATTAATTTGACTGATGCATATAATAAAAAAGATAATGATAAGGTAAAAAATGTAGAAACAAATAGTAACGAAGTATATAGAGGAATTAAATTATTTAATAATAAAAGATATATGTTAGTTCAAGATGAAGTTTCTTTAGAAAATGTTAAAGAGTATTATTCGTTTTTGAATATAGATAAAACTAAGAATAAAGCTAAAACTGATTATTTGATTAAAGTAGCTATATCAGAAAATGGAAAAGAAGCAACATTAACTGATGATAAAGGAAATACTGTGAAGCTGTACCTGAAATCGAATAATGATAAAGTAAAATTTAAAATGATAGATGAAATTACAAATGGTACAGGATTACTTAATAATTTTATTGGTAATCCAGGTAATAATACTAACGTTAATCTAGAAAAAAATAATGATGAGAAATATATGAATCATAATAGATTGGTAGTATATTTAGATAATAAAGATAATAATGGTAACCCATCAAGTGTAAATATGAAAGTAGGCGTGTTTTTTGTACCACAATACAATGATGGAACCGATATAAGCCAATCAATGCTTCGATTAAATAGTTTATCAAAATGGTACATTCCCCAAAAACCAGAAATAAAGATTTATAGTGGTGATACAGAAATTAATAATCAAGGAAGTGCATATAACAGTGCAATAATAAAAATTAATACACAAGACGAAATACAAAGTAATGAAATATTAAAATATAGCTTAGACAATGGAACCAATTGGTATTTATATGATGATAATAATGAAGAAGATGTTCAAAGAAGAACAATTTCTCAAATTGGTAATAATACTATTAATGTATTAGCAATATTAGATGATGGATTTGGTGTTGAAAGTGATACAGCAAGACTTTCCGATTTTTCTTTTGAGATAATTGAAAATAAGAAATTAAATGGTATAGTTATAAGTTCTCCACCAACCAAGACAAGTTATATTGAAGGTGAGAATTTTGATGCATCTGGAATGGAAGTAACAGCAACATATGATAATGGTACAA
>CADCRC010000043.1 GCA_902803795.1 uncultured Erysipelotrichaceae bacterium
GTGCTAAAGTATACTATAATCCATATAAAGCAATTACTCCAGGACAAGCATGCGCGTTTTATAAAAATGGTGAACTACTTGGTGGAGGATTAATAGATAAAGTATACAAAGACAATGAAGAATTATGGTATCTATAGAAAGAGGATAATATGATAATAGAAGATATTGCGAAAAGTTTAGATATAAGAAAAGAACAAGTAGAAAAAACACTAGAGTTACTAGGACAAGAAAATACAATACCATTTATCGCAAGATATAGAAAAGAAGTAACAGGAAGTCTAGATGAGGAACAAATAAAACAAATAAGTGATATATATCAATATCAAAAAAATTTACTTGAAAGAAAAGAAGATGTAATTAGATTAATAGATGAAAAAGGACTTCTTACAGATGAGTTAAAAGAAAATATATTAAATGCAACTAAATTAGTTGAAATAGAAGATTTATATAGACCATTCAAAGAAAAGAAAAAAACTAAAGCAACAGAAGCAATTAAATTAGGCTTAGAACCATTAGCTAAAATAATAATGTCTTTTCCAACAAAAGGCGATATAGATTCTATTTGTTCAAAATTTTTAAATGAAAATGTAAAAGATAGTTCTTTTGCAATCGAACAAGCTTGCTACATAATAAGTGAATGGATAAGTGATAATGCTTTTTATAGAAAATATATAAGAAATTATATATACAAAGAAGGAATAATTATTACAAAAGTAAAAAAAGATGCACCAGATGAAGATAAAATATATGAAATGTATTATGAATATAATTGTAAATTAACTAAAATTAAACCATATAATTATTTAGCTATAAATAGAGCAGAAAAAGAAAAAGTAATAAATGCTAAACTTGATTATAATATAGATTATATAAAAGATTATTTAAATAAAAAGATAATTAAAAATAAAAATTCTTTTGTAGCAACATATGTAGAAAATGCAATAGATGATAGTTTAAAAAGATTAATACTACCAAGCGTAGAAAGAGAAGTTAGAACTCAACTAAAAGAAAAAGCAGAAACTGAAGCAATAGAAAATTTTTCAATTAATTTAGAAAACTTACTAATGCAACCACCAATTGTAGGAAAGACAGTATTAGGTTATGATCCAGCATATAGAACAGGATGTAAACTTGCAGTATTAACTCCAACAGGGAAACCGCTTGAAATAGCTGTAATTTATCCAACACCACCACATTCTAAAATTGAAGAATCAGAAAAAATAGTATTAGACTTAATAAAAAAATATAACATAGACTTAGTCGCAATAGGAAATGGTACAGCATCAAGAGAATCAGAAAAATTCATATCAGATTGCATCAAAAAAGCAGATAGACACGTAGATTATGTTATGGTAAACGAAGCTGGAGCAAGTGTTTATTCAGCAAGCGAACTTGCTATTAACGAATTTCCAGACTTAACAGTTGAAAAAAGAAGTGCAATAAGTATAGGAAGACGTCTTCAAGATTCATTATCAGAACTTGTTAAAATAGATCCTAAATCTATAGGAGTTGGACTATACCAACATGATATGCCTCAAAAAGAATTAAATGACAAACTAACATTTGTAGTAGAAAAATGTGTTAATGAAGTAGGAGTAAATGTAAATAGTGCATCCGTATCATTATTAACATATGTATCAGGCTTAACAAAAAAAACAATAAATGATATTATAGAATTAAGAGATAAGCTAGGTAAAATTACATCAAGAGAAGAAATTAAAAATATAAAATCAGTTACACCAAAAATCTATGAACAATCTATAGGTTTCTTAAGAGTAATAGATGGAAATAATCCACTAGATAAAACATCAATACATCCAGAAAACTATAATAAAACGTTAGAACTATTAAAAAATAATAACTTAGAATTATCAGATATAGGAACAGAAAAACTAAATAATACTTTAAAAAACATAAATATAGAAAACATATCAAAAGAGTTAAATATAGGAAAAGAAACACTAGAAGATATAATAGATAATTTATGTAAACCAACTAGAGATCCAAGAGAAGATATGCCACCAATTGTATTAAGACAAGATATATTAACAATAGATGATTTAAAAGTAGGAGAAAAACTAAAAGGTACAATAAGAAATGTAGTTGATTTTGGATTATTTATTGATATAGGATTACATGATGATGCATTAGCTCATATATCAAAACTATCAAATGAATTTGTTAAAGATCCAAAAGAATTATTTAGTGTAGGACAAATAGTAGATTGTTATATAGATAGTGTAGATAAAGACAAAAACAAAGTATCTTTATCATTAGTAGAGAGGTAAATATGACTAAAAAAACATTTGGATTAATTATAGTTTCTATAATTATAATTGTTGTTATATATTTATTTATAAATATTAAACAAGAAAACGTAGAATGTATTAAATCAACAACAGATGAATTAAATATAAATATAGTAGAAACATTAGATTTATCTATAAGAAATAATATTATAGATAAAATGGAATTATATAAACAAATAATACTACCAAATAATCTTAATAATCAAAAGAACTTAGATATGATACAAGAAAAACTAAAATATTATAATGAATATTTAGGCGAAAATAATATAAAGTTTAGAACAAAAGATAATTCTATTACTTTAGTAAGTAGTGTTAAAGATAAAGAAATATTACTATTAGATAATATAGATTTTGAAAACAAAGGAGAACTTATTATGAATATTAATCCAAATACAACAGATGATTCAATAATAAGAATAAATAATAAAGATAAATATGATAGTTCAGAATTTATGATTTATATGAAAGACAAAGGATATAAATGCAGATAGATGATATTAATAATGAAATTAATAATATAATTAACAATAATAAATTAAATTATATTAACAGTTTTTATTTATCTAATAAAGAAATAGAAGTATTAAAAAAATATAATATTGATTATAAAAATTCTATTAATCTAAAAGAAATAATATATAAATTAAGTGAATTAATAGATTCAGATATTGATGAAGAAGAATATAATGAAATAGATCAAATATTAGAAAGTATATCTACAAGAGATTATTATCAAAATACTAATAAATAAAAAGGAGTGTTAACTTGAAATTACAAGACATAGAAGGAATAGATGAACTAATGCTAAAATATAAGTTTGCTTTAAGTGAACTTACAAATAAAATAACAATATTACTAGAAGAATATGAATTTAATAATAAAACTGATCCAATAGAACATACTAAAACAAGATTTAAAACTTTAGAATCTGCAGAAAGCAAATTAAGAAAAAAAGGTTATGAAGTTACAATGGACAATCTTATAAATCATGTACATGATATGGTAGGAATAAGAATTATTTGTTCATTTTTAACAGAAGTATATGATGTGGTAAATATAATAAAATCATCTAAACAATTTAGAATTACAGCAGAAAAAGATTATATTAAAGAACCAAAAAAATCTGGATATAGAAGTTATCATTTAAATGTATTAGTAAGAGTTCATCTAAAAGACAAAATTGAATACGTAGAAGCAGAAATACAAATAAGAACTATAGCTATGGATACATGGGCATCATTAGATCATAAGTTAAGATATAAATTAACTAACTTGCCAGATAATATTGAAGATGAAATGTATGCCTGTTCAGATGAAATGGTTCTATTAGATAAAAGAATGGAAAAATTACATCACGAAGTATTAAATTTGGAGGATAAATGATATATTTAGATTATAGTGCAACAACTCCAATAAATGATGAAGTATTAGAATCATATATTAAAACATCAAAACAATTTATAGGCAACCCAAATTCATTACATAAACTAGGATTAGAATCAAAAAAAATAATAGATATAGCAACAGAACAAATAGAAAAAATATTAAATATAAAAAACTATGACATAATATATACTAGTGGAGCAACCGAATCAAATAATTTAGCTTTAATAGGATATTGTTTAAACCATAAAAATAGAGGGAATAAAATAATAACTACAAAATTAGAGCATTCATCAATTAGTGAAACAATACAATATTTAGAAAAACAAGGTTTTATAATAGAATATGTAGAATTAGATAAAAATGGAAGAGTTGATTTGTTTGATTTAGAAAATAGAATTGATGATAAAACATTACTAGTTACAATATGTGGTATTAATAGTGAAATAGGAATAATTCAAGATATAAAAAAAATAAGTCAAATAACTAAGAAAAAAAATATAATATTTCATAGTGACTTAACTCAATTAATAGGCAAAATAAAAATAGATTTTAATAATGTAGATATGTTTTCTATGTCAAGTCAAAAAATATATGGAATAAAAGGAATGGGGATATTATTTAAAAGAAAAAAAATTGATATAAATCCTATAATATATGGTGGTAAATCAACAACAATATTTAGAGCAGGTACACCAAATACAGCAGGTATTGTATCAACTTCTAAAGCAATAAGATTAATATATGAAAACATAGATAAAAACTATGAATATGTAACAAAATTAAACAAATATCTAATAAATAAATTAAAAGAATTAGACGTATATATAAATTCAAATGATTATTCAAGTCCATATATTATAAACATATCATTAAAAAATATTAAATCAGAAACAATGCTACATGCTTTAGAATTAGATAATATATATGTATCCACTTATACTGCATGTTCAAAAGAGGATTATTCTAAAGTAATATATGAATTAACAAAAGACATTAATAAAGCAAAATCATCTATTAGAATAAGTCTATCTTATCAAACAACAAAAGATGAAATAGATAAATTGATAGAATCTTTAAAAATAAATATAGAAAAATTACAACTAAAGTAATTTTTTTTTAATAAAATAAATAGTTATAAATCAGATAAATAGACTATAAAAAGTAATGCAGGTATTAAGATAATATGTAAATTAAATTATAATATATATCAACTCTCTTGACAATAATGCCAAAAATAATTAAAATAAAATTAGATTATTAATTAATCTAGAGGAGGAAAAAATGAAAGAATTTGGAATGCCTCCCGTTTTACTTATATTTATTGGTATAATTATTGGAATAATTACAGGTATTGCAATATATTATATAATTAATCAAAATAAGAAAAATAAAGAGCAAGAACAAGCACAGTCTATGCTTGAAAAAGCTCAAAAAGAAATTGAAAAGCAGAAAAAAGAAGCAGCTAATGAAGCAAAAGAAGAACATCAAAGATTAAAAAATGAATTAGAAAAAGAAACTCGTGAAAAGAAAAACGAATTAAAAGAATCAGAAAATCGTCTAAATCAAAGGGAAGCAAATTTAGACAAAAGAGATAGTGCGCTTCAAAAAAGAGAAACAACATTAGATGAATTACAAGTTAGTTTATCTGAAAAACAAAATTCATTACAAAAAGAACAAAGTAAAATGGAGGAATTAAAAAAACAAGAATTAGAAAAACTTGAGCAGATTTCAGGATTAACAAGACAAAAAGCAAAAGAAAAAGTCATGGAAGAAGTAAAAGAAAATATGACAAAAGAAATTGCTGAATATATCCATGAAAGAGAAAATGAAGCAAAATTAGAAGCCGATTCTAAAGCACAAGAATTAATAGTATCATCAATGCAAAGATATGCAGCAGATATCGCAAGTGATCAAACAGTAACAGTTGTTGATTTACCAAACGAAGAAATGAAAGGTAGATTGATAGGTAGAGAAGGAAGAAATATAAGAACAATAGAAGCTGTAACTGGAGTAGATTTAATAATAGACGATACTCCTGAAGCAGTAGTCTTATCAAGTTTTGATCCACTAAGGCGTGAAATAGCTAAACAAACATTAGAAGCATTAATCAAAGACGGAAGAATTCATCCAACAAGAATAGAAGAATTATACGACAAAATATGTGTTGATATGAAACAAAAAATAATAGAATTTGGTAAAGATGCAACATTTAGATTAGGTTTAAACAATGTAGATATCAATTTAATTGAATTAATTGGAAAATTACATTTTAGAACAAGCTATGGACAAAATGTACTTGATCATTCAATTGAAGTTGCTGAATTATCAGGACTACTTGCAGGCGAATTAGAACAAAATGTAGCTCTTGCAAAAAGAGCGGGATTACTACACGACATAGGTAAATCAGTAGATCATGAGCTAGAAGGAAGTCATGTAGATATTGGAGTTGACATAGCAAAAAAATATAAAGAAAATCCAGTTGTAATAAATGCCATAGCATCACATCATGGAGACACAGAAGCAACAAGCATAATTTCAACAATTGTACAAATTGCCGATACTCTTTCAGCATCACGCCCAGGAGCAAGATCAGATTCACTTGAAAATTACATTAACAGATTAACTCAATTAGAAGAAGTAGCCAAAAATATTAAAGGCGTTGATAAGTCATTTGCAATGCAAGCAGGAAGAGAACTAAGAGTTGTTGTAAAACCAGAGGAAGTAGATGATCTAGAATCACATAGAATTGCAAGAGAAGTAAAAGAAACAATAGAAAAAACAATGAAATATCCTGGAGTAATAAAAGTTACTGTTATAAGAGAAACAAGAGCAGAAGAAACTGCAAAATAATCAAGATTAATTCTTGGTTATTTTATTTTTATTAGTTTAAAATTATGATAAAATTATTATAAAGAGGCGATAAAATGAAAATATTACTTTATACAGAAGGAATGAAAACAATTGGAAAGAGTGGACTAGGTAAAGCATTGGAGCATCAAATTAATTCACTAAAGCAAAATAATATAGAATATACTTTAGATCCAAAAGATATTAATAGTTGCGATATAGTACATATTAATTGGTATTTATTTAAAAGTTATTTTCTAGCTAAAAAAGCAAGAAAACTTGGCAAAAAAATAGTATATCATGCACACTCAACAGAGGAAGATTTTAAAAATTCATTTAAATTTTCCAATCAAATTGCCCCATTATTCAAATGGTGGATAAAAAAATGTTATTCTTTAGGAGATGTTATAATAACTCCAACTGAATATTCTAAAAGGTTATTAGAAGGTTATGGATTAAAAAAACAGATTTATGCAATAAGTAATGGAATATATACTGATTTTTTTGAGCATAATGATAAATATGGTGAAGAATTTAGAAAAAAATATAATTATAAAAAAACAGATAAGGTAATTATGGGAGTAGGTCTATATTTAAAAAGAAAAGGAATACTTGATTTTGTAGAACTAGCAAAAAGACTACCACAATATAAATTTATATGGTTTGGATATACAGATTTAAAACTAGTACCAAATGAAATAAAAGAAGCAGTAAATACAAAATTAGATAATTTATTATTTGCAGGTTATGTAGAGCAAGATTTCTTAAGAAAAGCATATTCTGGAGCCAATTTATACTTGTTTCCAACACTAGAAGAAACAGAAGGAATACCAATACTTGAAGCACTAACATCAAAAATACCAACACTTGTAAGAGATATACCCGTATTTGAAGAATTTGAAAAAGACAAAGAGGTATATAAAGCAAAAAATATAGATGAATTTGAAAAAGAAATAATAGATATATTAGAAAATAACAAAAAATCACTAACAGAAAATGGATATAAAAAAGCAATAAAAAAAGATAGTAAAATAGTAGGAAA
>CADCRC010000044.1 GCA_902803795.1 uncultured Erysipelotrichaceae bacterium
AAAATGTTATGTAGATAAAGTTGAGAATTAATCTCAATTTTTTTTATGTATTATAATAATTAGAGGTATATATAGTTATAGTTGTTGGATCAATATAAGTTTGTAAAATAATTATTATGTACAGCCAAATAATGAAGTATTGAATAATGTAGTGTATCTCGTTTGGGAGACACTAATAAAAAAGCATTTAATTAAAAAAGAAAAAAATATTTAATTAAAAATTGATACTTGTAATTTATAAAATTTAAAACCTTTGTGTTTAACATTATACGTGATATAATATAATTGGTGATAAGGTGTGAATGTGTTTCAAAAAATAATAGAGTGCAAAGAAGAAGAGGTTGATTCAATTATTGAAGAGGCTATAAACTATGCAAATGTAAATGCGGAAAAAGTTGAAAAGTTAGGTTTTCTAGATTATGGAAAATCATATAATGTATTTAAAGGATTTATACCACTTAAAACTAGAATAAAATATGCAAATTTTCATATGGAAGATTATGGAATGGAAAGTACAGATTTTATTTATGAATTTGCACATTTTATTAAAAAGTATAATATTAATAACAAAGCTTCATTAATTTACAATTTAGAATATTTTGTTAATAGTTATTTTGGATTTCCAGGTAAAATAGATAGAGAGACAATATTTAATGATATCGCATGGCAAACAACTACTACAGATGAAGAGTATTTTAAAGCATTAGATAATAATAAGCTTGGTGATTTGAAAGGAAAAGGAGCAGCTCAGTGTACGGAAAGAGGAGCTTTGGTTCAACAAGTATTAAGTATTTTTGGTACAGAATCTTATTATTGCATGGGATGTGTAGATTTGAATGATAGACAAGAGGGACATTGCTTTAATATTGTTAAGAGAAAAAATGACTATGCTTTGTTAGATTATAGTATCCCAATTGCATCATATAAAGAAGATGGAAGTGTTCAAGCATATTACCCCTTTATAGGAATTTTGACAAATGAAGAATTCTTAGATTTTATAAATAATGGTGTTATTAAATCATTTGACGATTATTATATGAATGGTAGACAGCATATAAAAACTGGTACACAGAGAATGTATGTAGTTGGAAAATATGAAATTAAAAAAGATAACAATAGTGGTAAAGGGTTATAACGTCTTATGCCATTTTTTTGTTTGCTATAATAATTGATTTATTATACTTACTTTTTGACAATTACCATATGAGATTAGGGTAATATTATATATGTACTAACTTCTTAATAATAGTTGATATAGATAAATGGTATGAAATTATTATAATGAAGAATAGGATATTTAAAAATTTGAAATAATTAGATATAAATAGATTGAAACTTTGTTAAATTAATCATATAATAATTGTAGATAGAAGAGGTGGTATTGTGAAAAATAAAAAGAAAGATGAGGGACTAGGTTGTTTAATATTTGTTGTTGTTTTTATCTTTTTTATTATATCTTCCTTTTTTAGATATGATAATATTGATCTTGATAATAATTATACATATAAGAATAAATACGATTCATCTGTATTTAAACTTATTTCGTCATCTGAGAATGAAGTATTTGATAGTGAGATAAAGAAGTTTGCTAAAGATAATAATATTGATATTAATATAGAGTATGCTGATACATTAGATATTATTGATAAATTGAATCAAGGAGTGTTATATGATTCAGTATGGGTATCTAATTCAATATGGTTATATAGAATAGATTCAAGTAAAGTTAATGTGATTAATTCTAAATCTACTAGTATTACACCTATTACGTTTGCTATAAAGAAAAGTAAGGCTGAGGAACTTGGATTTATTGGGAAAGATGTTTATATGAGGGATATCTTGGATGCAATTAAATCTGGAAAATTAAAATTTAGTATGTCTAATCCTACTAAGACTGATTCTGGAGCAAGTGCTTATCTTGGTATTCTAGCGACTCTTGCTGGAAATCCTGAAGTGTTAACAAGTGAAATGTTAGATGATGAAAATTTAAAAGTAGAATTAAAATCATTTTTTGAAGGAATAGAAAGAACATCTGGTGATGATGATTTCTTAGAAGAGATGTTTATAAATGGTGATTATGATGCTGTAATTTCATATGAGTCATCTATTATAAATATTAATAAGAAGTTAGAAAATAAAAATAAAGAAGTTTTATATGCAATTTATCCAGTAGATGGTGTATCTATTTCAGATAGTCCTCTTGCATATATTGATAATAAAGATGATACTAAAAAGGATTTTTTTAATAAATTACAAGAATATATATTAAGTAATAAAGGTCAAAAGATATTAGAAAAATATGCTAGAAGAACTTGGTATGGTGGTACTACTACTAAGGCTGATAAAAGTATATTTAATCCTAAATGGGGTATAGATACAACTAAATATATTTCTCCTAGTAAGTATCCTAGTACTAGTGTTATAAAAAAAGCATTAGCATTATATCAAGAAGAGTTAAGACGACCTATGCATATTGTATTTTGTTTGGATTATTCTGGTAGTATGTATGGTGATGGGTATAATGAATTAGTTAAGGCTATGGATTATATTTTGGATGCTGAAAAAGCAAAGAGAGATTTAGTTCAGTTTTCTAGTAAAGATAAAATAGATGTTATTGCTTTTGAATCTAAAGTACATAGTCCTTGGAGTAGTAGTGATGGTACAGATACAGAAGAAATATTAAATAAAATACGTATTACTGAACCATATGGAGGAACTGCTCTTTATGATGCGGCTGTTAGTGCATTGGAGTTATTAGATAAAGAAGATCAAAATAAATATGGAACTGCTATAATACTTATGACTGATGGACGTGGTAATGTTGGAAATTATAGAGATGTTGAAAAAGTATTTAAAAAAATAAAAAAGGATATACCAATATATTCTATTACTTTTGGAGATGCTGATGAATTGCAATTAAATGAACTTGCAAAGCTTACTAATGGAAAAGTATTTGATGGAAAAGAAAATTTGATTTTGGCTTTTAAAGAGGTAAGAGGTTATAATTAGAAATGAGGTATTGTTATGAAGAATAAGGAAATTATCTCAGGAGTTGTTGGTGGTGCATTGTTTGCTTTACCATATCTTGCTTTATCTGTTCCACTTGGGCCATCTGTTTTTATTGGGGTTGCTGGTGCTGTAGCAACTAATCTAGTTATGTCTCCTACTAAAATTAAAATTAAGGGATATAGTATGTCGATTGAAGATGTATTAGAGGAAGCAGAGAAAGAAAATAAAGAATTAAAAAGAATTATTTTTAATATAGAAGATGTTGATTTAAAAAATGATTTAAAAAATATAGTTGATGTTGTAAGTAAAATTAATAATGCTATAAAAGATAATCCATCTAAAGCTGAAAAAATAGATACATTTTATGAATATTATTTACCTGTTACATTAAAAATAATAAGAAAATATGATAAAATAGAAGATAAGAAATTAAGTAGTAAAGATAGTATGGAATTTAAAAAATCATCTAAGAAAATGATTAAAGAAGCTAGTGGTGCTTTTGAAAAATTATTAGATAGTTTGTATCAAGAGGAAATTGTAGATACAGATGCTGAGATGAAAGTATTTAAGTCTATGTTAGAATCTGATGGATATAATAATAATGGTATTAATTTAGAAAAGGAGGCTAATAATGAATAAGAAACAAGTAATAGGTATTGTTATTTTTATAATAATTGTTGTGGTAATTATATTATTTAAAATGTTTTCTTCTAATGATGTTACTATAGATGATATAAAAGGTCTAACTACTGTATATGTTGCTACTGGTGGTGGAAAGGAGGATTTTTTAGCAGATAAAGAAGTAAAAAAAATATTAAAAAATAAATATAAATTGAATGTTGTTTATGATTCTTGGAGTAATGGTAAAACAATATTGTGGCCTTTAATTAGAGAAAAAGTTGGACTTGGTGATCAAAATATTATAAATAGAATTCAGAGTAATGATAATATTTCTATTAATACTGAAGGTGTTTCTAAATATGATGTGTTGTTTACATCTGATCAAAGATTTTATGATTATTATAAATTAAGTCCAGATAAAGAAAAAGGTGAAGCAGATAGATATATTGTTAAAAATGGAGGACTTACTTTAAATACACCAATTGTTATATATAGTTGGGGTAGAGTTGTTGATGCATTGATGAATGAAAATATTGTTTCATTACAAGATGGGGTTTATTATATTACTGATATGAACAAGTTGATGAATTATATTTTAGAAGGTAAAAAATGGTCTGATATAGGACTTTCTGAATTGTATGGAAATATTAATATTGCATCTACTGATCCTGTTACATCTTCTCCTGGAGCTACATATTATGGATTATTATTATCAATTTTAAGTAATAATGATATGACTGATGAAAATGTTGATGCTAATTTAGAAAAGTTAAAGCAATTTTATATAAAGTCTGGTTATATGAATAATACGCCTGCTGATTTATTTGAAAGATATTTAAAAACTGGTATGGGTGGTGAACCTATGATAGTTGATTATGAAAAAAGTATGATAGATTTTGCTAATTCTAATCCAGATGGATTTAATGATGTTAAAGATGATATAAGAATATTATATCCTTCACCAACTATTTGGAATTCTCATTGTTTGACTATATTTACAGATAATGGTGAAAAATTATATAAAGCATTTGAAGATAAGAAAATTAGTCAAATTGCTTGGGAAAAATATGGTTTTAGAACTGGAATTACAGGTGGTAGTTATGATGTATCAACTATGCCTATTGTTGTTCCTAAAACAATTACGAGTACAGTTACAAGTTTAAAAATGAATACATATAATAAATTAATTGAGTATTTATCACAAAAATAGAAGGGAGAAATTAAATTGGAAAATATTGAATTAAAAACACTTACAAAAGAAGATAAAGAGGAATTTGAAAGCTTTGCTGAACATTCAAAAGATATAAGTGAGGCTAAGATTGAAAAATCATTAAATTATGAGGAATTAACTCAAGAAGAAAAAGATGCAATAGATGAATTTAATAAGAAGATTGATTTAAGTGATTCTACACAAATATTACAATATGGCGCTAACTCTCAAAAGAAAATATCTGAATTTTCTGATAGTGTACTTGAAAATGTTAGAACTAAAGATAGTGGAGAGGTTGGAAATTTATTATCTGATTTGGTTGCTCAAATAAAATCTTTTGATAAAGGTATTGAAAGTGATAATAAAGGTATTGGTCGTTTGTTTAATAATGCTAAAAGACAAATAGATAAAATAATTGCTAAATATAATAAAATTGGTAATAATATTGATGCTATAGAAGATGGATTAACTAAAGATAAAATTGTATTATTAAAAGATATTAGTTTATATGATGAAATGTATAATAAAAATTTAGAATATTTTAAAGAAATATCATTATATATTATAGCTGGTGATAAAAAATTAGAAGAATTAAATAATATTGTATTACCTGAATTAAAGAAAAAAGCTGAAGAGAGTGGAGATCAATTAGATGCTCAAAAAGTATCTGATATGGAAAATACAATTAATAGATTTGAGAAGAAATTATATGATTTAAAAACTACTAGAATTATATCTATTCAAATGGCTCCTCAAATTAGATTATTGCAAAATAATGATGCTCAATTAGTTGAAAAAATACAAAGTTCTATTACAAATACTATTCCACTTTGGAAGAATCAAATTGTTTTAGCTTTAGGAATTAATAATGCTAAAAGTGCTTTAAAAGATCAACAGGAAGTATCTAAATTAACAAATGAAATGTTGAAGAAGAATAGTGAAACATTAAAACAAGGTTCTATTGAGATAGCTCAAGAATCTGAAAAAGCAATTATTGATATTGAAACATTAAGAAAAACTAATCAAGATTTAATAGAAACACTAGATAGTGTTATTAAAATTCATAATGATGGTAGAGTAAAAAGACAGGAAGCTGAAAAAGAATTACAATCTATAGAACAAGAATTAAAAAATAAAATGCTTGAAATAAGCGTTAAGAAGAATGAAGAATAATATATATAAGCCCTATAAATAGGGCTTATATTATATAGTAGGTGGAATATGAATACAAATTATGATTTTAGTGATATATATAATGATTTTTTTGGAGTAGAAAGTAAAAATATAAATAAAGAAGAAGTTACTAGCAAAGATATATCTTATAAAGATTTAATTGATAAAATTGATAATTTATATTTAAATGTTGAATCTAAAAATCTACTTAAGAAAATAGTTGAATATATGAGAAAGTATAATGAAAAAATAGAAAATAATTATATTACTTTTAATATTTCATTAGAAGGTTATGATAAAGATTTAATTAAAAATATAGAAGATATATTAATAGATTCTTCTGCTTTATATAAGTATGTTGATAAAAACAGATTATCTATTATATCTTTATATGATGTAGGTATAAGTGAATTAGATAAAGCTTATGAACAAAGTGGAGTTATTAGTATAAAAGATATAAATGGTATATATTTAAAAGATACTAATGAACAAATTAAATTTATACATAGTTTTATAGATAAATTAAAATTTAATAATATTACATTTGTTAGTGGTAATAAGGATGAGATAAATAGATTATTTGAAGATGATAATATTAAAGATAATTTTATATTTAATTTAGTTGAGGAAAAACCTAGTATTCAACAGGTAAATTGTGATATATTAAATAAAGTTAATTTAAATGATAAAGAAAAAATAGAATTATTAGATTATATTTCTAAAGACTATATTAATAGTGATGATAGTTATACTAATTATGTTAATAGATTGGTTAATTATATATCTTTTAATAAAGAAATACCTAAATTGGAAAATACTATGAGTATGGATGAGATATTTAAAGAATTAAATGAACTTGTTGGATTAGATGATATAAAAAAGACATTATATGATTTAGTTGATTTGATATCTTTAAAAGATAAAACTAAAGATAAATTAAAATTAAGTAATATTAATTTACATATGGTTTTTTTAGGAAATCCTGGAACAGGTAAGACTACTGTTGCGAGAATAATAGCTAATATATTATATAATTTAAAATATATTAAAACTAATAAATTAATAGAAGTTACTAGTAAAGATTTGGTTGCTGAATATGTTGGGCAGACAGCGCCTAAAACTAATTCTGTAATTGAAAGAGCATTAGGTGGAGTATTGTTTATAGATGAGGCATATGCTTTGAGTTCTAAAAATGATAGTGGTAATTCATATAATGCTGAAGCTATAGCAACTTTAATTGCGGCAATGGAGAATCACAGAGATGATTTAGTTGTTATATTTGCGGGATATACTAAAGAGATGCAAGATTTTTTAGATTCTAATTCTGGTATTGTATCTAGAATTGGTTATACATTAAACTTTAAGGATTATTCTGAAGATGAATTAGTTGATATATTTAAGTTGATGACTAATAAAGCAGGATTTGTTGTAAAAGATGATGCAATAGATAAATTAAGAGAAGTTATTAGAGAATATAAAGATACTAAGAATTTTGGTAATGCTAGATTTATTAGGAATGTATATGAAAAAACAGTAATTAAACATGCATCTAATACTAAAGATAAGAAGAGTATTAAGTTACTTAGTACAATTACAAAAGATGATATATCTATAGATAATATATTAAAAGATAGTAATATATAATAATTATA
>CADCRC010000045.1 GCA_902803795.1 uncultured Erysipelotrichaceae bacterium
AAAGTATATTGTGAAATTGATTTTAAAATATTTTTTTTGTGTTTAAATACATAATTTCTATTTACAAAAAAGTTATAAGTAGCACTAAATACTCTAGCTAGAACATTAGATATCTGTAAGCAATATTTAAATGGAGAGAATAAATTCAGAAAGATTGTATATAAGATAAAATCTAATGCAAAAGATGATAATGATGATAAAGAAAATTTAAATATCTCTTTGTATATTTTAAAAGAATCTTTAAAAGCATTAAAATGCGAACCTTTATTATCATTTAA
The DNA here is from genome assembly GCA_902803795.1 of uncultured Erysipelotrichaceae bacterium. GTDB lineage: Bacteria > Bacillota_I > Bacilli_A > RF39 > UBA660 > RUG14903. The sequence goes on from CADCRC010000045.1 coordinate 279, forward strand.
ATAAATAGTTTCAATTTCTATCTCTTTAATAGGAGTTCTTTCTTTTGCTAGTTTTAATAAGACATTTATTTCATATTCAAATCTTTCTCCTGGTATATTAATCATTTCATCGATTAATTGATTTGAAAAGGCACGTAAACCAGTTTGTGTATCATTAATAGTAACTCCAGTAACCAAAGCATAAACATGTCTAGTAATAGTATTTCCTAACATACTTCTTAAAGGAACATTCTTATCAAAAGCCCTACTTCCTAAGACTAATGTTTTGGGATGTTTAACATTATATTCAAACAACTTCATAGCATCTTCTGTTGTATGTTGTCCATCACAATCCAATGTGATTACAATATATTTATCAGAATAATGTTCTTTTATAAACTCTAAACCAGTTTTTAAAGCCCTACCTTTTCCTTTGTTAACTTTATGATGAATGACATGACATTTATTTTCAATTTTATTAAAAACATCTTTTTTATTACTGCCATCATTTACTACGACAATTTCTAATTTGTCTTTGCATAATCTGTCGACAAGTTCTATTAGTTTTTCATCAGGTTGATAGGCTGGAATTAAAGCAATAAATTTATAATCACCCATATTATCCCTACTCTCTTATTTATATTATAACACTTTTATTCTGATAAACAAAAAACAACAATAATGTTGTTTTTAAAAATTATTTAATTTATCTTTCCATTCTTCAACTAGTTTGTTTGCTAATCTAACATTATCAGTAATAATATTATCAACACTTAAAGCAATCATTTCATTCATTAGTTTTTCATCATTTAATGTCCAAACATAAATCTCTTTTCCAGCTTTATGAACTTTATCTATTAAATAACCATTTACTTTAAGAACATCTACTGATATAGCATCAATATCATCTAAATAAATTATATCTTCATTAGTAACTTCAGATACTAATAAAGCTGTTTTAATATTAGGATTTAATCTTTTTACTTTTCTTAGTTGTTTATAAGTTGGAGCTTCTACAACACAAGAATCAGCATAACCATATTTATCTATTATACTAACTACTTGTTTTTCAAAATCTATTTCCCTAAAAGTTGTTTTTAATTCGACATTTAATTTAATACCATTCTCTTTAGCAAATTTAACTGCTTCTTCAAATAAAGGTATTTTTTCACCAGCAAATCTCTTATCAAAGAAACTACCACAGTCTAAGTCTTTTATTTCATCATAAGTGGTATTTATTACATCCTTATTAAAACCAGTAAGTCTATTTAAATTACCATCATGATAAACAACTAGTTTTTGGTCTTTAGTTTGTCTAACATCTAATTCTATCCATTCTGCGTTTGCTTCTTTAGCTCCCTTGAAAGCTGCCATAGTGTTTTCTGGATAATTAAAATCATCACCTCTATGAGCAGTTATTTCCGTTCTTATAGCACCCTTATTATCCGCAGTAAAGCTTTGATAAACATAGTTATAACATAACAAAGCAGAAAAAACTATTGATACAAAAACAACAGTTTTAGGAACAAGTCGATTTTGCTTAGCATTAGAAGAAATCTTTATCTGAAGACATTTTTCCTGATTATCTTTTTTGTGATCATAAAACAATACACTAATTAAGGAATTTGAACAAATAACATAAATAGTTATTACAATAACATCGATTAACCAAACTAAGCCATTAATAATATAGTTTGAAGGCCTATTCATAATTAATTCATTATATCCACATATTATTACAAGTAACAATGGTAACATAAGTGCTTGAAATACGATAATAGTACCAATATCTTTTTCTAAATTATTTTCAACCAATCGTGCACTAAATTTTCTGGCATTTTTTAATTTCTTTTCATCAATCACAACATAATGTAATGAATAGACATATCTTAATAGAGGTATCATAATTATCAAATAAATTCCTATAATAATAGAAATCCATTTAATACTAATACTCTGGTATTTAAGAAAATCTATTACTGAGTATCCTGCGAATGTTAAATATAGAAGCGGAATAAACATAACGTATAAAAATAACAATTTATAATTATCACTAGTAAATATTTTTGACATCTTATATATAGAAATATCTAACATTTCACTAATAGATATTTTTTCTTTATGTTTTGATTTATCAAGAATAGTTATTAAATTAATTTTATTAAATATTAAAAGTAAAATTGAAAAGCTAATTAGTAAGGC
>CADCRC010000046.1 GCA_902803795.1 uncultured Erysipelotrichaceae bacterium
CTTGTGTTTCCAAATTTATATATAAGAGGATCAGTTGGACTTTCATATTGTTTTAATTCTTTTATATATTTATTGTCAAATATTTTCTCATCAATATGATTACAATTATTTCTTTTTAGAATTTCATTATATTCTTCATTTGTACATACATCTACAAAATTAATTAATTTATTATTTATTTTATCATTTAGTTTTAATACTCTTTTGTTTTTATATTCTACATTATTGTAATTTTTTGTACCTTTATAGTATGTATTACTTTTTAAATGTAATATTAAATTATATAAGTCTTTTTTGTTTGATTTTAATAAATTTAAATTGTCTTTTAAATATTCAAAAGCTTTATTACTTATTTCTATAAATATATCTACTGTTTTATCTATGTCTGTTCCAAGTAATCCATATATATTATCACATATAAGTTCATCTGAAATATCTAAATTTAATCCATAATTTCTATATATTTCTAGATTATTTTCTAATTTATTACTATTCATTGATAATAAGTATTTACATTTTTTTATTATTTCATTTATATCAAATCCATATTCTTTTAGTATATTTATGTTTTTATTTATATATTCATATCTTCCACTATAGTAGAATTCATCATATATATCATTATTATTGCCTTTAAGTAGACAATAAATCATCTTTAATATATCATCTGTATTTAGCATGTATCTTGTTAAAACACTTGTAATATCATCTATTATTTCTGGAGTACTATATAATAGTAATAATATGAATTCTTTTTTATATAAGATTTTATTTATATCATAGTTATTTTGTTTTAATTTTTTTATTACGCCTTCTATATTATCTATGTTGCCTTTATCTAGTAATCTTTCTACATAATTGTTATCTAATTTATCTAGATCTATATTGTATTTAAATAATGTTTTAACTAATTCTTTTCTATCTATCTTTTTTCTTGTTTTTTCTATTATTTTGTCATTTATTGTTTTATTATAATCTATTATTGAACATAATATTTCTTCTTGGTCATTTAGTGATATTTTATCTTCTTTAAATAGATTATTAATTGTATCTATGTCGTCTATATAGTTTATGTTATTTGGATTTTTAATATTTTCTATTATTGTTTTATATTTGTTTATTTTATCTATACTTGTTGTATATTTACTATAATATTTGTTTTTATAATTTGTTTTATTATCTATTATTTTATAAAGTTGATATAAAAAATCATCTAGATATTTATTTTGTTCATCTGTTAAATTGATATTAGTTTTATTATTTTTATTTATTGTGAATATCTTTTGTATTACTATTATTTGATTTTTTAAAATTATTTTATCTTCTTTTTTTATATCATATAAATTTATTATTTCTTTTATTTCTTTTTCTTCTATAATAGATAAATTATATATATCTAATTCAATCATATCTTTTATATTTTGACATCTATTTAAACTTATACCACTAATTGATTCATATTTATTAATAAATGGTTTTTCTTTTTTTATTGATTTTTCTAATAATTCAATTAAATATTCAATTTTCTTCATGATTTGACACCTACTTTTTATTCTCAATAAATTGTCTTATAGAATCTATTTGACTGATAATTCTGTCTTCTACTTTATTTCTATTATTAAACATTGCTATTCCTAGTACAATTATATTATTTGGATCAATTATTGAATAATAAATGATTAAGTTATCTGATTTAATTGAATAAATATAATTATTTGTGTAATTTGTTGTATCAATAACATCTTTATATTTTATATAATCCATTAATAAATCAACTTCATTATATAATTTATTATCTATAAGTGTTAAATCATTCATAAAATCATTGTTGTCTGGATATAGATAATATATATTTCTTGGAGGATATAGACAATATTTTATTTGTCTATTATTATTTTTAATAATTCTTTTTTCTGGTATATCATTTGTTTGAGAAAAATTATGTGTTTTATTGTATAATTCATCTAAATTAACATTGTTATATATTTTTAGATTTCCTATTAAATTATAATTTAATATGAATATTCTTTCTTCTTGAGTTATTGGTAATTGATTAAGTAATTCTATAAAATAATTTGAATCATTTATTTTTTTTATTAATATAGTACTTTGATAATATGATATAAATGTTTTTATATTGTCTCTATCTATTTCAAGTTTTGAAATTTCTAAAGAATTATTATATATAATTTTTTTGTTTTCATAGAATTCAATTATTTTTTTTATCAATATATCTATTTTAATTTTATATTGGCTATATTGAGAAATACTGCTTAAATTATTCATATCTAGATAGTATAGATCTTTCATATTAGATTTTATTTCTTCTATTTCATTATCTAATAATATTTCATTTAATATATAATTAAAATATAATAAATCATCATTAATTATATTTACATAATATGTTGATAGTTTTAAAGCACTCTTTAAAGAGCCAGATATATTATTTAAATAATCTAGTAAATTATATTGAAATTTTAATTCATTTATTCTTTTTTCTAATTCTAGTCTTTTTTTAGATAAATCATTTAAAATTATTTTTATTCGACTACTATCTAATATCATATTTACACCCCAATATTCTATTATTTTAATTATATAATAATTTTTAATAAAATAAAAGTGTTTTTTTTTATTTATAATATATCTCGAATATATATAATATATTGTTTCTATTTATTAAATAAATAATTATATATTAGAATATACTCTTATATATATTTCTATAAAAA
>CADCRC010000047.1 GCA_902803795.1 uncultured Erysipelotrichaceae bacterium
TAATCTCCATTTTCATCTTTAGGAGTTTCATCTCTATCTTTAAAGAAATCATCCATAGATAAAGCAATAGGATGAAGACCAAAAGACTTCAAATATAAACATAGTTTCTTACTAGTAGTAGTTTTTCCACTCGAAGAAGGTCCACCAAGTAATACAATTTTTAATTTGTTTTTAGATTGAATAATATTAGCCAAAGCAAATAAAACATTATTAGATATTCTTTCAGCAATATGAATCAAATCATCAACATTTCTAGTAGAAACCAATTTATTTAAATCAGCAGTATTCTCAATATGCATTATTTTACCCCATCTAGTATAATTATTAAAAACTTCATACATACTAGGATGATGTTTATACTCTGGAATAGTTAAATCATAAATAGTAGGAAATTGTAATAAAAATCCATTTTCATTGATATAAGTTAAATCAAAATCTAAAACATGACTAGTTGAAGAAGGCATATTATTATAAAAATAATTATATGAATCACCCAATCTATATAAAGTAATATATGAATTAGTATTATATCTCATAACATTAGCTTTTACATGATCACCAATAGATTCAAAATATTTAATAGCCTCTATTCTATCAACAGTACTCCTAGTAATAGGACAATCAGATAAAATAATCTCTCTCATCATATCTTTAATATCTTTTAATATATTCTTATCCAATTTAAATTCACTTTCTATATAAATACCTTTATCTAAAGAATGTAATATTATAACATTACCCTTTTTTCCATATAACTTTTTACAAGCATAAATCAATATATAACAAAGTCCAGATATATGACACTTATTACCTTCTTTAGAAGTTAAATCCAAAAATTCAATTTTACAATCATTAAATACCTTTTCAGATAATTCTTTTATTCTATTATCAATTCTCGCAAGAAGTATTGGAAAAGTATAATTAAGAGATACTATCTTAGATATTTCTTCTAAAGTAGTTCCCCTAGGAAAATTATATTTCTCACCTAATATTTCAACATTAATCTCATTCAACATAAAAACTCCTATATTACATTGTATATATAACAATAAAACAAACAATTATTAATATTATTAAAATAATTAAAACACCCAAAAGAACAATACTAACACTATCTATCTTACTAATATCTTCATTATTATCTTTTTCACTATTATTAATATCTTTATCATATTCTTTTTCATTATTATTAGTAGTTTCTTTAACATTTTTATTTATCTTTTTTAATTCTTTTGTCTTATCAAATTCACTATCATCAATACTAGAATCACTATCTCTAACAATAGAAAATTCTTTTGTTTTATCAAATTTATCTAAAACATCAACATTATCAGAATCATCCTCAACATTATCAATAGCCTTAGATAAATTCAAAGAACTATCATTATTATCAAAACTATTATCTTCATCTTTTATTGCTTTAATTAATCTATCAATATCGTTTCGTGTTTTTTCAAAATCATCCTTCATATTATACCTCTCTACTTTTTAAACTAACTAAAGTCTGCCCATCATTAAATATATCTAATCTATAATCCAAAACATATTTATTATCACTTAATACGTCAAAAACAACCTTCTTTAATACTCCACTACCTTTACCATGTACTATAACAACACTTCTTCTTTGCATATAATAATTTTCTTCAATAAAATCATTAATTTTAATAACAGCAGTTTGTCTTAACTCACCATGTAAATCAAGAGTTGGTTTATTATTATTTAGATTTATCATATTCCAATACTTCTTTTAAAGTAGGTATAGAATTTCTAGACCCAATTCTTGTTACAGAAATAGCACCAGTAATAGATGATAATCTTATAGCATCTTCTAAATTATAACCATTAGATATAAAATAAGCAAATGCTCCATGAAATATATCACCAGCTCCAGTAGCATCAACAGCTTTAACTTTAATAGATGGAATAATTTTATATTTATTATTTATCTTAGTAAAACTACCAGAAGCCTCTAGAGTAATAATAATATTAGTTTTAAAATAATCTCTTAACATCTCATATACTTTTTTTAATTTTTTAATATCTTTTTTTTCTAAACTAATACCACTAAATTCTTCAGCAAAATCATGAGAACAAACCAAATAAGTAACAAGCCTACCTAATCTTCTAGTCTTATCATTTAATCTACCAGCATCAAGAACACTTATAGCATTCAAATTATTTTTTAAAACATACTCACAACTTTTATAATGTTCACCATCAATTAATATAATATCATATTTTTCATTAGGATTATTATTAAGACTATCAAATACCATACCATCTCTTGAAGTAAGAATAGTCCTAGAACCATTAGAAGTGTTCGCAATAATATAACTACTATCTGTACTATGACCATCAACAAGTTCCAAATATTTAGTATTAGCTCCTACTTTTTTAAAATCTTCTTTAACAAGTTTTCCATAATAATCATTACCAACAACACCAGCTATAGAAGTATCAAGTCCCCATTTAGCCATCAAATATCCACCATTAGAAGCAGGACCACCACCACAAGAAATATTATTTCCTAATCTATATTTTAAATTTTCCTCAGGATAAAAATCAGTAACTAAAGTAATATCAAAAGTTGAATGTCCCAAAGCTAAAGCCTTCATAAAATCACCTCATAAATATTATAGTAAAAAAGTATCAATTTACGATACTTTATTAAGCCTGTTCATAATTTAATACTACAACAACATTATTTAATATATCATCAGTAGGATAAGTTGCAGTAGTAGCATTATCTTTATATTTTAACTTTATACTAAATGATATTGTATCATTAATATTCAAAAATTGCTGACTATTTGAATTAATAGAACTAATAAAGGCAGCAGATGTACCAGTATTAGTAACACTAGAATTACCATATGTAATTGTATATTCTACATAATCAGGAATACTAGGTAAATTTATACCAACAATTCTTGCATTAACTGTACCATTATTTTTTATTGTAGCATTATATTTATAAACATCTCCAACATCAAGTAATAAACCATTAACTGATATAGACATATTACCATTAGTTGTATCAATAACTGGAGAAATAGAACTAATAGAACTTGATGTGGATGAATCAACACTAGCTTCAATAAATCTTATATCCCAACTTCCAGCATCAACAATAGAAGTACCTGTAGCAGTAATATTTTGTGTTAATATAGAATATCCAACATAAAAAGACATGCTAATTAAACAAAACACTAAAACAATAATATATTTACTTTGATCATACTTATGTAATATAACACGTCTTCTCATATTATCAATACCTCCTTAAAAATCTAATACTTCTATTTGTCTCGTAGCCTCTAATAAATCATCTATTTTTTTGTTTTCAATATTTTCTTCAATATTTACTTTACAAATTATTTCTTTTGCCTTTTCAGCAACTATAGTATCTTCCAAACTTTTATCTTTAACAATTCTTTCTCTTTTAATAGATTTTTCAAGCATAGATTTAGTTTGTTCTTTCTTCATAACATGTACAAGTAATTCATCATTTAAAGAAATTACAAATGTACAAGTCTTTTCCTCTTTATAATAATAAATAGGTTTTCTAAGTTCTAATTCAGCATCTACTAAATCACTAATATTCTTAACAAATAATATATTTTTACCTTTAACATCAGGCATATTTTCACATTCAACAACTATTGCATCATAATCTCTTAAAAATTTATTTAATTTTTTCTCATAACTAGAATTTTTATCAAAAATATCTATAACACATCTAAAGAAATATAATATAGAACAAACAAACACACCTCCAGCTATTATAGAAAAACTTGTCAATTTACTCATAAATAACAACAATGTTACAATAAACGATATCAATACAAATATAATACTAACTAATACTTTTTTCATAATTACCTCCTACCATGTAATAATTCATCCAACAATACACTTGGATAACCAATCAATGGAATTTTAAATTCAACTATTCCTTCAACATCATCTATCGATTTATTCTTAACATCTTTAGAATTATTCGCATCTCCCTTAGTAACAATAGAAAGTTCCTTACTCTTATCCAACTTAATCAATCTATGAACTATATATTTACCATCTTGTTTAAATACAATAATCTGACCTTTTTTTAAATCATTTATATTATCTACTTTTCTAACTATTACAGCATCCCCTTTAGAAATAACAGGTTTCATAGAATTAGAACCTATACCCATCATATAAATAGGAAAAACTCTAGAAATCAAAGCTATTAATAATATAATAAATGCTATCAAAGGAATCTCAAATTTACTTCCATTACCATATTCTCTATCTTTCTCTTCAGGTACACTATATTCATCATAGCTTTCTATTATTTTACTATCACTTACAAATATTAATATAGGTAAAGCAATAAAAATCATAGAAGTAATATATTCACCTAAATCTGGAAAGAATGGAAGTACAAAACTATATATATCAAGTATTAATCTATAAACAATTGTAGTTCTATATCCAACATGATAACACAAATAACTGAGTAACAAATTTTTAAATATAATTGGAACAAAAACACTAGTAACATATCTAAATATAGGATCAAACCCAGTTAAAGTAGAAAACTTAGTATTTACAACCAATTCAAATAATGTAATAACTAAAGTAATAATACCAATAACTCTTTTAGAATCACTATTCTTATTAATCATAACATATCTAAATAATTCAATTAAAACAGCTATTATAACAGGTGCAAATATATTATTAAACATAGTAATTGGATTTAAAGAATAACCATTTTTCAAAAAACCAGTAAAGAAGCCCAAAAAATATGTAAAAATAAAAGTTATAATTACATAAAGCATAGTATTATTAAATACATATCTCTTTAAACTATTATTTTTATCTTTATGATAACCTAAAAGCATAATTGAAATATAAGTAATAATAATTATAAAAGATGCACTAAATGATTGTACATATGCAAATAAGAATTTTTTTAAAACAAATTCATATAAAACAATATATACCATAAATAAAGATATTATAAATATATTACTTGTTTTTCTATTTAACATATCAATTCTATTCCTTTCTATAAATTATTACCCTATGCTAATATATAACAATTATATACTAGCATAGGATAATGATTAAATCATTATCCTTAAAAATTACAATAAATTTATATAACAACTAAATTATTGTTGTTCAAAATTAATTGTATAAGAACCACTATTAGACTGATTACTAGAAGGTAAAGTAGTTGTTGTTGATGGATAAGATACAACAACAGTTATTGTTGCAGAAGCATTTGGAGCTAAAACATCATTTTGTTTCATACTATTATTAGTAACAGTAGCTCTATAATAATCACCAGTTGCAACAGTTATTGCATCAGTAATAGAACTAACTTTAGCAGGTATTGTTCCTGAATTAGTAACAGTTGCTGTAAAAGTTAATGTATCTCCAGGTTGTTTTAAAGCAGCAGAATAACTTACAGTAGTATCAGTAAATGAAACACTTGCTGTAGCTGGAGTTGTATAACTTTCTGGAGTAGCAGCAGCAGCAGCACCAGTAACTGTAACAGCTGAACCACCATATTTCCATGCTGTAATATCAGCAGCTGTAAATTTTACATTCCAATCAGTAGTAGCAGTATTAATATTAGTACTACCAGTAATAGTTAATGTTTGAGACAATACAGCATAACCAACAGAAACTCCTAACAATAATAATAGTAAGAACAATAATAAACCTTTTCTAGAACTTTTTTTCTTTTCTTTTTTCATATTTCCTCCTTCAATTTTTAACAAAAAGCTTCTTACTACTTTCTGTAATTTAATCATACCACATTTTATTTTTTTTTATATATAAATGTAAATATTTTTTGTAAAATAGACAGTATAATTGTAAAGTTGTCAATAGATGTAAATATTGATACAAACTTGTATTATTTTAAAAAAATGTTATACTAAATTTAATACTAATAAGGATGTGATTTATGAAAAAAATATCAATTAATTTACTTATTTTATTTACATCTCTTCTACTCATAACAAAAAACACATATGGATTAACAAATGATAAATTAAATATTTATTTTGACAAAAAAACATATAAAGAATCAATAAATAGTATTACAGCAAAAAAAATCAAAATATATAACAATAATATATATTTTGATATAGATTTAAAAATACCAGGAGACTACTATGAATTTACAATTGAAACTAAAAACAAAAGCAATTATAATGCAACAATAGAAGAAGATGTAAACATATTATTAAATAAGAAAACAAAATTAATAAATGCATATATAACATACTATAATGGAAAAAAAATAAAAAAAGGCGATATATTAAAAGCAAATACAAAAGAAAAATACATAATACATGTAGAATTTAAAAAAGATATTATAAATGATGATTTAAAAGAATTACCTTTAGAATTAAAATTCTCTATTCCAATCAAATACATAGAATACATATAAAAAA
>CADCRC010000048.1 GCA_902803795.1 uncultured Erysipelotrichaceae bacterium
CCCGGAGTATTATAAAAATTATTTAAAGTATACATTCTATATTTCTCATCTTCAACTTCTTTTTTAACAAGTTTTTCAGATTCATCACTTTCACCATTTATTATAACTAAATCTATAAATATAGAATTATTCTTATAATATTCAAATGCTTTTAATAATTCTTTAACAACAATAATATCAGAAATATCATTTATTTCAACAACAACAATAGGTCTATCTCCACTAATTCCAAACTTCCAAAGACCAGCTTGTGATAAAGAATTCTTTCTTAATAATTCTACTCTACTATCATTAATACTTATTTTAGTAGTTTGATATAAATAATTAAGCATTATATTAAATAGTCTCATTTCTCCACCAGTAATATTCAAACTCTTAGTATTAATAATATTCATTAAAGCAGAAACTCTAAATGTATCATCAATTACTTTTGTATCAGAATAACTATTAATTATTTCTCTAATTTGTTCAATAGATCTACCAAATGCTTGTATCATATAAATAGATGTTTCTTCATATGGATCAATTTCTATTTGATTACGTATTACAACTACTGGATCTAAACAATCTCCATCTTGACTAGATAAAACATTATTTAATCCAACAGGATTATTAATAGTATGTCCTCTACCTATAAAATTAACTCTTTCTTTTTCATAAGTATATTCACTCAAAGGGTTATCAATAACAAGTTTATTTACCATATAAGCATTAACTAAACCTTGTTCTCTATTCTTTCTTTTAACAATAATAGAATTAGTTTCACTATCATAATTCATTGATAAAAACATATTATTATAAACTCTATGTGAAATATCATCCATATTATCTGACAATATCGGTTCAGTATATGAAGTTAATTCTAATCTTTTAATTTTATCACTTTCATTTTTAAACGTAACTCTTCTTATTTCAGCATGATGATTATGAGTAACAATTATTTCAGTCTTAGTAGATATATCTCCATCAAATCTCAAAAACTTAATTTTATCACTCGCAAAAACAACTTCATATTTATCAGGTTTAACATTAATTGGAGCATATGTATTAGACCAAACATTTCCACTATCTAAATCTTTAATAAACAAGAATAAACCATAATCTTGTTCAGTAACTTTTCTATATCTATTTAATTGACAAGTTCTATATCTTGAAAAAGAATTACCTCTATCATTAACCAACAAACAATATTTTTTATTAGACAATACTGATACTTCAGGCATATATGAAATATAATTAAATGCTCTTATATCATTTTCAATCTTTTCTTTATTATAATTATATTTCTTATACTTATCCATTTTTAAATCAATAGATGTTTTAACTTGTACTTTTTCTTTTAATAATATTTCAAATGTCTTCATTTTAATATTATCTGAAAAATAATTTTTAATAATATCATTATTTAAATAATTACATAACCCAACTAAAATCATACCTTGATGATGAGCAAAAAAAGATTTAACAGGCATATTAGTATCATAATCAAATGCCTCATATAATCCATATTTACCATTCATATCAAGTTCATAAAATTTCTCAATATTTTCATAAACATCCTGAGGAAATAACTCTAAAGCCATAATAGAAGAATAAGCAGATAATACTATTTTCTGATTTTTTTCTTCTTTAGCCTTTAAATATGGAACACCAAATGCTTTATATTTATAATTTAATGAATTATCAAGTTCATCATAAGCAGATTCAGAAATACCCCAAGGTAATTTTCTAGATATTCCACTAACAAAATCTTTTTGGCAAAATCTAACAAATGAATAAGTCTCATCTGTTAAAGTATTAGGATAATTTCTCATAAATAGAAATGGCATATAATATTCAAAAGCAGTTCCACTCCAAGATATTAACCCTTTATGCTTTTTATAAGTAGTTAAAGATTTATCTAAACAAAACCAATGTTTATATGGAACATCACCCAGACAAATCGCAACATAAGATAATAATCTAGATTCGCTAGCAAACTTATTATAATTATAATTAACCAATTTTGCTTCATTATCATCATATCCAATAGAAAAAACATTATCTTTACAATATAATTTCTTAAAATTAGTATTATTTATCAATCTATCTACTTTTTCTAATAACTCAAATTCTCTATTTTTTTCTAGATATTCTCGAACAACAATCAAACAAGCAACAAAATTACCTGAATCAACACTAGATACAAATCTAGGAAAAATAACTTCTTTAGTTTTAATATTATACCAATTATATAAATGTCCATGCCATTTTTCTAAAGATATAATATTCTTAATAATTTTAGAAATTAAAGAAATAGCACTATCTTTATTAATATAGTCCATTTCATCTGCACAAATAACAGCTACTAAAGAATAACCAAGTGCAGTGGGACTAGTTCTAAAATCTGCTTTATTTTCTCTATTTTCTTGATAATTATCAGGTATCAAATAATTATTATCTTCATTCAAATTATCTTCAAAATATCTCCAGGTAGATAAAGCCAACTTATTTAATTTATCCATTTGTTTATCTTTTAATCTAACTGGTTCATGATCAATAGGTTTAGATACAAAATATAAAACAATTGGAGCTATCAAAAATATAATAGAAATAATATATGCAATAATATCACCAGTAAATATACCAATCACAACAAATATAATACTAAATAATGTATTAAACCAAAAACTTCTAACATATGAAAATAATGAATTATCTTGAGATTTAGAAGCATCCTCAGCAGTAACCCAATTAAGTAAATTTTTATGAGAAACACAAAGTCTATAAATAGTTCTAATAACAGCATCTAAATACATCTTTGTATAGTATGGTATACATGAAAAAACAACATAAGATCTTAATATTAAACTCTTAAATCCAAAATACAAATTTTTATAATAAACATTAGTTTTATTCTTTTCATTAGATCTAACTTTACCATTTAAGAAAAAAACAACAGGCAGAGAAATTTCTAAAATAATTAATCCAAAAAATATATAACTATTAATATAATCAAAACATAAAGCTAAAACAAGTACTATAAGCATAGATGGATTTAAAAACATTCTAACAATATTATCAAATATTTTATATTTTCCAAATATACTAATAGGATTATTAATAATTGCACCATCCTTATTTCTAACTTTATTCATAAGCCAAGAAATAATTTGTACATCTCCTCTAGCCCATCTATGTTGACGAGTAACATCAACTAAAAAACTTTCTGGGAAATCATCTATTAATTCAACATCTCCAACATACCCACATCTTAAATAATTACCTTCTAATAAATCATGAGATAATATTAAATTATCAGGAAAAGCTTTAGATAATAACTTATCATACATTTCCAAATCATATATTCCCTTACCTATAAAACTACCTTCTGATAAATAATCTTGAAATACATCAGGAACTAAAGAACTATATGTATCAAATCCACCTATACCCGCAAAAATCTGACTATATAAACTACCATTAGTAGATTCTATATCAACACCAACCCTGGGTTGCATAAGTCCATATCCAGATACAA
>CADCRC010000049.1 GCA_902803795.1 uncultured Erysipelotrichaceae bacterium
ATACAACAACAGATAATAAAACATTATACACTAAAAAGAAAATAGATAATTTATTAAGTAATAAAGCAAATGTTGGAGATATACCAAGTTTAACCAATTACGTAGTAAAAAATTGTAGTGATACATTAAATTTTTCAAATACAGCGAACGATATAACAGTTGGAACTTTAAAAATTGGTAATTCTAATAATATTATATCAACATTAGATAAAGTAAATAATGATACAACAACAGATAATAAAACATTATACACTAAAAAGAAAATAGATACTGATTTTTATAATAAAACTTCTTCAGATAATCGATATTTTTTAATTAATAATAATAATACTTATGGTTATAATTTAAAAATTACTGGTAATATTAGTTTAGCATCAGCCGATAATTCAACTGTATATCAAAATATTAATCATATAAAATTAGGAACATCTGATAATGCAATTATAACATCTAAAGGTTATGTTGATGATGGATTAAGTGATAAAATAACTAAAGACGTGAATAATTTAACAAATTACACTAAAACAAGTGATTTAATCGGTAAATTATATTCTGGTTCAACTAATGGAGAAATATTTAATGATTATTCAAATAATCAAGCAACAGGTAATTATGGACACGCAGAAGGTTATGGAACAAGGGCGAATTCTACTTGTGCCCACGCAGAAGGTTATATTTGTTATGCAACAGGTGCATTTGGTTCTCACGCAGAAGGAGAAAATACAAAAGCATCTGGTGCATCATCACACGCAGGAGGAAGTGGAACAGTAGCAGACCAAGCAAACCAAACAGCAATAGGACAAAATAATACAAAAAATAATTCTGGTTGTTTATTTGTTGTTGGTAATGGAACAAGTTATTATGATACTGATAGAAGCGATGCGTTTTGTGTTTATGATAATGGTAATTGTAAAATTCAAAATAATATTTATTTTAATAATTTTTATTCTTTTTGTATTGCAGATAAAGCAACTATTTATATTGGTAATGATGTAAGTTTAAATTTAATTAAACCTGTAGAAGATGTTTATGCTTATGTATATGGTTATGGTTATAATGAAAAAATATTTATTAGTTCTCATCTTTTTAAATATCATCAAGGTTCTACTAATAATTGGCCTGCAGTATTAGGAGTTAAAATTCAAGGTAAATTTTATAGAGCGAGTAATTGGTTTACTAGTAGTATGACTGTTTCAAGTATTCAATCTATGAATAATGCTGAAAATTATCCTGTATTACCTGGTAGAATATGGAATTTTTGTATTAATAATATTAGTAGTAATATTCTTAACTTAAAATATTTTGATTATTTACTTTTAGCAATGACTACTAATAAAATAAATAAAATAGCAGGTGTTAGTGTTTCACCTGAATATCCTATTTATTATGTTCGAAGCACTGGTGGAGTTTGGACACCAACAGATACATATTTATATATGTATTTAGAAAATGTAATGTTTGAATATGATAGTAATTATTCTGCTCCTTGGTAAATTGATTTAATATTATTTTTAAAAATAATATTATTTATTGTTTAGTATTATTATTAATATCATTTATTATTTTATTTTCGTATGCTTCTAATATTGGGTGTTTTGATGTATTACTTTTTAATGGTGTTGGAGAACCAATAACTGGCTCATCATTATCATCAATGCATTTATCTTTTAAACATCCACAAAACAATATACACGCATAAGTTATTAAAATTTTAATTAAATCTTTAAATCCACTTATTAAATTTATTAAAAACATTATCTTTATAAAATAAACTTATAAAATAATATTATATTATTTAATTTCTTTTTTAATTCTTTCTAAATCTTGAATACTCATAACAGCAGAACCAGCAGGGACATTTAAATTATTAGAATTTTCACCTACTTTAAATCCACCACCAATTTTAAATATAGTATTTGGGCCACCATTTAGTTTAGGTTTGAACATATAATCAGGATGAACTCCAATAGGACCTTTCATAAGTAAATTATTAAATGGTCCTTTACCTTTAGCAGATGATATAATTGAACTGACACCACCTAAAATCCCAGGAATTAACCCAGCCAATGCAAGAAATGGAAAACCACCAACAACTTTATTTAAATTATCATCATCATAGAATTTATTATTAATTCTTTTATTATATAATTTATTTCTATATTCTTTATCATATTTAATTAAACATTCTTTATA
>CADCRC010000050.1 GCA_902803795.1 uncultured Erysipelotrichaceae bacterium
TAAATAATCTGTATTTATTTTAAATGAATCTTTTGTAAAGTAATAATCTTCATTTGATGTATTTTTTATTAATATATTATAGGTCGAAGTATCGCCAACTTCATACATCTTTAAATTTAAATTAATGGTATTATTATTAATACTTGATTCTTGTATTTCCTCTGAAAAACCATTTAATTCTTTTAATGTAATTGATTTAATCTTAATATCATTATCATTACAAGTATCTTTAGCATATACAAAAGTTGGAATTAACAATAATGAGATAATTAATAATAATATTTTATTTTTCATAGTACCACTCTGCCTTATTCTTAATTTAATTATAAGATAAATAATCTTTTTAAGCAATACCATTTTTTGTATATAAGTCTATATGTAAAAAAGAATATACTTTTTGTATATCCTTTTATGGTGTTGGTGTAAATGTTCCGGCTGAATCCCATGTTCCTTGTGTACTTTTGTGAATTCTGGATGAGATTTAGTACCACCAAACATTCTTGTGAATATTGCAGTTGAAGATATACTCCAATCATTTATTGAACTAGTATTGCTTAAACTAGTTGCTCCATCAAAAATATAGCTAAAATCAATAACTTTTGAAACATCCCAATTTTCCATTCCTGATAAGCTTGTTAATGAAGTACAGTTTCTAAACATAAATGCTATATCAGTAGCACCTGATGTATCCCAATTCTTTAATCCCTCTAAAGATGCAAGATTTTTTGTTCCAATAAATAAGCCACGCATGTTTTTTACATTAGACACATTCCATTTTTTTACATATTCTGTATTAGTTAAACCGTAATTACTAAAAAACATCTGAAACATATTCTCAACATTAGAAGTATCTAAATATTTTAAAAATTCATAATTTTCTATTACTCGATTATTATAAAATGTCCCATCCATATTAGTAACTTTTGATGTATCAAATTTTTCTGATAATTTAATTGTTTTTAATACGCCACCTGTAGTAGGCTGTCCATCTATGTTTATCCATAATTGAGCAAACATATCTTGCATATTTTCTAGTGAAGAAGTTTCCCAATTACTTAAATCAATTTCTTCTATACTAAAACATGTGGAAAACATAGATTGCATATCTTTAACTTTTCTAACATCCCAATTTTTTATAGCAGTTAAATCTTTTAATTTAATATCAGTATAGAATAATCCTTTCATATCTTCTACATTTGAAGTGTTCCATGTTTCTAATCCTGATGTGGATTCTAATTGTCGACAAACATAAAAAGCATAACTCATATTATTTATATTTGAAGTATCCCAACTTTTTAAGTCAACTAGTGAAATTAAACTAGTTCTCCCAAACATATATTGAATGTTTTTTATATTAGATGCATCATAATTTTTTACTCCTGAAATATCATTTAAATGAGTTAATGAACGAAACATATTTGATGAATCTTCATTCAAATTTGGATGAATATCTTCACTCCACCAATAAATTGTACCATCTTCAAACCACATATAAATTGGATATGGAGAATCAGGTGTTGATACTATATTCTTTTCTTCTTTATTAGCAGCAATTGGTTCAAACTCAGAATACTTAATTGAAATAATATTAGTATCAGAAAAAGCATATGGTGTTGTTACAGAAGAAGTATCATCTCCTGCTAATTCCTTCATTTTGATATTTACTTCTGATCCAGGTAAGAATATTGCTTCTTTATTTTCTATTTCAATCTTTGTTTCTATATTTAAGTTTACTGTACATAAAGCTGTTGTTGTTAGAGGAATAATACTTAGTGAAGCTACTATTAATAGTAGTTTCTTTTTATTAAATGGTTTATTGTTCATTTTTATAAAAATAGTAATCATTATTAAACTTATTAGCATCAAAATAAAAGTATAACTCATCTTAGTCTTTGGATTTTCTAATGGTTTGTCTGATAAAGAAATAATTAGCTTACTTGTATCTGAATAATTGTTATCTGGTATTTGATTCTTATATGATACTTTTAATTCTATTGTTTTTGTAGAATTTGCGGATATTACTTCACTATCATTTTTTAAACTATATTCTAAGTAATTATTTTCTAACTTCATTGAGTCCTTAGTGAAGTAATAGTCTTCATTTGATATGTTTTCTACTGTAATATCGTATGTTGAGGAGTCCCCTACATCATACATTTTTAGATTTAGTTTAATGGTATTATTATTAATGGTTGACTCTTCTACTTCTTCTGAGAAACCATTTAATTCTTTTAATGTAATTGATTTAATCTTAATATCATTATCATTACAGGTATCTTTGGCAAGTACAAAAGAAGGTACTAATAATAGAACTAGCAAAAGTAGAAATTTAACTTTACTTTTCATTTTTATTACCTCCTTTATGTACTTGGTATAAATGTTCCAGATGAATTCCATGTCCCAGGAACTTTAGTGAATTCTGGATGTGTTGGTACATTTCTAAACATATATGTAAAAGTTGCATTGTGCGAAATGTTCCATTCACTTATCGATTCACTATCTTCTATTTTTGAACATGCGTCAAACATATAGTTAAAATTAGTAACATTTTTTACATTCCAATTTTGTATAGCTTGAATAGAAACTAGCGATTTGCATGAGATAAACATATCATTCATATCATTTGCACTTGATGTATTCCAATTTTCTAATCCACTTAAATCTGTAAGTGTATTACACATACCAAACATATATCCAAATTTCTCATTATTTGATAGATCCCAGTTAATTAAATAATTTAGAGAAGCAAGTTGATTGCATCCATAAAACATTCCAAATGTTGTTGTTACATTTGAGACATCCCAATTTCTTATTCCTTCTAATGACTCTAACTTTTTATTATCAAAAAACATATAACTCATATTCTTTACTTTTGATACATTCCAATCTTTTAAGTATTGAGTATCATTAAAGTTATAATTATTTTGTAATATACAATACATATTATTAACATTTGATGTATCTAAATACTTTAAAAAGCTATAGTCTTCTATTTCATCATTGTTGGCAAACATGAATCCCATATCGACAACATGGCTAGTATCAAAATTTTCAGATAGTATAATTCTTTTTAATATTCCTTGCATATCGGCTCGACCATTATCATCAGACATCGCAAACATTTCCAAAGTATATAATAATTTATCTGTTGTTTTCCAAGCACTAATATCAATTTCTTCTAGACTGAAGCAGGATTCAAAAAAACCAGCAAGTGCCATAACATTAGACATATTCCAATTTTTAATTCCATCTATATTTACTAAATATTTATTATATCCAACGAACCATGATATTGATTCTACATTTGATGTATTCCAATTTTTAATAGCATCTAGATTTGTTAAATGGTCGTAATAAAAGAAACTATTTAAAACAGTAGTATTTGAAATATCAAAATCTTTAAGAGTGTCAATATTTTCGAGACTTAATAAATAACTAAACATAAAACTTGCTGAGCTGTTTAAACTTGGATGTTTATCTTCACTCCACCAATATATTGTGCCTTCTTCATACCACATATAGATTGGGAATGGGGAATCACTTGTTGATACAATATTTTTTTCTTGCTTTTCAGTATCCATGGGTTCAGATTCAAATTGCTTAATGGAAATAATATTACTATTACGAGTTCTAACTCCATCTGCAGAAGTATCAGTTCCAGCCAATTCTTTCATTTTAATACTTACTTCACTACCTGGTAAAAAAATTGCTTCCTTATTTTCTATTTCAATCTTTGTTTCTACGTTTAAGTTTACTGTACATAGGGCTGTTGTGTTTATTGGTATGATACTTAGTAAAGTTAACACTAATAGTAATTTCTTTTTACTTAGTGAATTTTTATTTATTTTTGTATAAATAGTTATAGCTATTAAAATAATTATTATAAAAATAAAAGTATAATTCATTTTTGTTTCTGGATTATTTAATGGTTTATTTGATAAAGAAATA
>CADCRC010000051.1 GCA_902803795.1 uncultured Erysipelotrichaceae bacterium
AGTCTGAATCATCGTAATGATATACCCTTCCATTTTTTCCTAAATATCCATAATTAATTTTATTTGACATAAAATCTAACAATTCTTTTGGAGTTTTAATATCAGCCATTATTTCACCTCTGTTTTATTTGGTCTTAACTAGCTGTTCTCACCATATCAATTCCTAAGCAATTTTTGCAAAAATCAACCTATTTTCACTAATTTTCATCATTTTTCTATATTTTCTATATATTTTAGTATAAACATGCAAGATGTATTATTGAGCTTTTTCTTATTTTATAAGGATTTAAAAGTGGTCTTGACTAAATTATTATCAACTAGTTGATATTAGTTTTATTATCCATAGGAATCATTCCATTTCCATTCAATTATAGCATAAAAAAAACTAAATTTAGTATAGTTTCGTCCATTTATATTTATATATTAATTTTATATTATACTATATTTTTCTTTATTTTACTATTTGCTTAAAACTGATATTTTATTTATTATTCAATGAGGTTAGCTAGAAATATCAACTTATCAAAAATATAAAAAAGTATCTTATTATTATTTAATAAATTATTGAATTAGAGTAAAGTTAGATTAATTTGATTATAAGTTGATGATTTATTGGAATATGTATTATATCAATTATCTTTGCTTTTATTTGATTATTAATCTAATATATGATATATTTTTTATAGGAATATAGGTGATGATGTGAATTTAATTATTAAGGGTAAAATAAGAATTAATCCTGATTCTATTAATAAAATGAAGTCTAATAAAATTAATGATGAATTTATGGAGTATGCTATTAAATGTGGTTATAAGTTTGATAGTAGTCAGTTTTTTCGCTTTATTAAATATCCATCTTATAGAAAATTTGTTTTAAATGATGATATGGGAATTAAATATTTAAAACATTCTGTTTATGATAGTAAAATATATGAATTATTATTTAATAGTGATATTAGAAAATTTTGTGATTTTTATGGAGATATTTTATTAGATAAAGATCCTAGTTTATTTAGTAATATAGATAAAGAAAAGTTATATGAATATATAGTTAATAATTATTCATTAGATAGAGTATCAAACAATTATTTAAAAGATAATACTTTTCTTATAATGTCTATAAAAAAATATGGATTAATAACTACTTTAAAAAATTATAATAATATGATAGATAAAGAAAAGTTAGATATTATTGAAGAAGAAATAATAAATAATTCTATGTTTTATTTAGAAGAATTAGATAATATTGAAAATATATTACAAAATAGTAATTGTACTTTAAATTCTAGTGAATTTATTCAAAAATTAAAAAATAATCCTGTATTTGTTAATAATATACCAGAATTTTTAAAAAATAATAATGAATATTTAGTAGCTTGTGTATTAAATAATCCATTAAATATGATAAAATTTGATAAGTATGTTGATTTTACTGATGAAGAAATTAATATATTTGTTGAAAAAGTTAAGAATAATAATATAGTATTTGATAGATTACCTAGTAACTTATATGATTTAAAAATTATAAAGGCTATACTAGAAAGTAATGTCTATTTGATAGATAGTTATAAAGCTAATACGGAAGTAGCTATTAATTTAGTAATTGATATTATTGAAAATAGTAATTATAAGGTTAATAATAATACTCCTAATTATTTATTAAATAGTTCAAAAATTTTATTATATTCATTAGAAAAAGATTTTTCTAGTATTATGTTTTTTAATGATACTTTTGATTTTACTGATGATGAATTAAGAAGAATATATGATTTATATAAAAGTCAAGATAAAATAGTATATAGTGATTCAATATTATTACAAAAAAATCCTTTTATTATGTATGATGAATTAGTTGAGGGTAATGTAGATATTAAAGATATAGATTTTTCTAAGATAGATAATTATTATATTGTGTATGCTAAATTTGATAAATACAAAAAAGATAATAACATTGATATAGAACTTCCTATTCCTGTTATTCCAGGTATTGAAAATAAAAACGGTATTTATAAGGTTAATACGGTGGAAGATATTGAAAAAATTATGTGTATTAGAGATAGTTATAATTATGATAAAAATGAAGATATAGTTTTTGAGATAGATCAAGATAGTAGAATTATTCCTGAAAATATTGAATTTTTTAAGAAGTTATATCAGAAAAATAATAATATTTATTTTAATTTTGTAGATAATATTAGTTTAAAAACTGTATTAGAAGGAGAAGAATTTTTAGATTATTGTGTTAAAGATATTGTTTCTGCTAATTATAGTAATTTTGAGAAATTTGTTGCAGTATATGATATTGTAAAGAGATTTAAAGAATATAAAATGGAAAAAACAGATGATAAAATAGATAATAGTTATTCTCAATCGAGAGCTATACATGCAATATTAAATAATGAATATTTAGTATGTGTTGGTTTTTCTAATTTAACAATTGATTTATTACATAGAGTTGGTATTGAAGCTGAAGGTTTATCGTTAAGTGAGAGAGAACATAGAATTACTAAAGTAACAATAGATGATGATAAATATGATATTCATGGAACATATATATCTGATGCTACAAATGATAATGATTCAGTTTATAGTTATAAAAATATGATATTTACTAATGATGAATATGTTTATGATCGTTATTTAAAATCATATTCTCCTCTAATTGAAAAATCTACACCAGTTCCTCCACATGTACAGTTAGAAGCTATTAATACAGTAAAGAAAAATGTTTTTAAGGGACTGTCAGAAGATGATTGGAGAGAATATAGATATATTATAATTGAACATAATAAATGGGATAAAAAAGATGATATATGTAAATTAGAAAAAGATAAATTCCTATTATTAAAAAAGGAAAAAGATATGTTACGAATTCAAGAATTAATGTCTTTACCTATAAATAAAATAATTACTAAAGAAGATATAATTTTAGTAAGGAATTATTTGGAACGTTATAAAAAAACAGATAATGATATTTACGCTGATTATAATTTATTCAATGAGAGTAATTTATTTAAAATAATATATTATATATATATTGATAAAGATAATTTAAATGATTATAAGGATAAGGTAGAATTACTTAGAAATAATGGATTTGTTAATGTTGAATTAGGTGTTGATCATAATGAAGGATACTTATCTTTTGAATATGTTAATAATAATAGTGAATTAACATTATTTGATTTAATACAAATAATTGAAAATAATAGTAATAATTTATTAAGTGTTTTTGGACATAGTAAAGAATTAAATGAATCTAGAAATAGTAGATAAGTATACTAAAAAATATTATATTTGGCATATTATTATTAAGTATAAGAATATTTATTTAAGCATAATCTATAACATTTGTATTTAATTTTCTCTATTTTTAGCAGTCGTATGAAACTATACTACGTTTAAAATATCAGTCTCTTCTGCATATTTAAGCCATTCTCTATTTTGATTTTCTAATTCTTTTAATCTTTTAAATTCTTTAATTAAATATGATTTAATCTATCAGTATCCAATATAAATCACCTCATTTATAAATGTTTAATCGTTAACACTAAGTATCAAGTACTATTTATTATTGGTATCATTTTCTTTCCAAGTATTTATTAACTATAATGTCTTAATATTCCAATTGTTTTATTTACGAATCTTTATAATATCATCATTTGATAATTCACCAATTAATAGTGAAGATTTAGGATTATGTTTATTATAATTATCACTTACCTTTTTTTCATCATAGTTAGCATAGCAATACTTACAAAAATGTTTACAAGAATTATAAACTCCTATATCAACCATTTCAACACATTGGCAAGGTACATTCTTTCTTGCTTTCCATTTCTTATATGTTTTACCTGTTAGTTTTAATGCAAGTTCTTTAGACATACATTCATCATGAATAAAACCATACTCTGTTAAATCACGTACTTCAGCACATGTATGAACAGTCATGTTATGCTTTCTTGCACTTTCACTAAAACTCAGTCCAATTACTTTATAATCTTTTTCAGTTAATTGTCTATACTTTAATGTTTTATAATTATTTCTTACATTTTTATAATCATCAATAAATGATATTAAGATTTTTTCAACATATCCATCTAATAAATTACATAGTTTATCAAAAGCATTTACATGATATTCTAAAGTGTATTTATCATTAATAAAAACAGGATCATATCTTATAACCAAATTATTTTTTCCTATAATATTAGATAATTTTTTAATACCTTCAATAATATCTTTTTTAGGTGGTAAATTAGGTTCTATATCTTTTTTATATGATGTTAAAGTAACATGAAAATATATTTTCTTTTGTATATCTTTTAGTTTGTTCAAAATAGGAATAGGATTCTTTGTACAGAAAAACAATAAGTCTACATCATCCATCATAATTCTACTAACCATTTTAGGATTAAATGGATTCCTAACATCTATAAATCCTTCATCTAATCGATTGATTAACCAATCAGAGTAAAATGCGACTATATCAGTTCTACCACTTATATTCATTATCATGTTATCACCACCTAATATAAATTATAACATAAAGGAACGAATTCTCATCCGTTCTATAGTTATCACAATCTATTAAACTTCCTATCATTTATGATTTAACATTTTTGTTAATATATAAAGAATATCCTAAACATAAAATTATCAATATAATACTACTTATTATTGTACTTTTTCCTATTGAAAAAATATTATTAAAAAAGGAACTGATTTTTCAATTCCTAATATATTAGTCTTTCGAACGTTTTATTTTTTTAAATCTTTGCAAGTATCTAATATTATATTTCTTAATACTTTTTTATCTTTTAAATCTAACATCATACTTTTTCATCATGGGTTTCTCAACGTAACATTGAGCTCTATTGGTTTTATTTATGATTTCATTTTGTCTTTTTTTAGCATTACTATCATAATCGTTTATCATTTAAGTCACCTCTTTTCATGATAGTTACTATGTCGTAATCAATGTTTTAATTTCTATACCATTTTTGATATAAAAACACAAGATGTTAGTTATTATAAATAAAATCTACTAGTTGATATTGGCTTTATTTCTTCAATTTATATATAAAATAATGAAATATAATATATAATTGTTACTATTAAAAATGATATCATTAATATAATAATTGTCTTAATATGTTTATCTTTTTCAAATACAATTGTAGCAACAAATTCTCTAATAAAAGCATTAATCCAATAATAAGTTCTTGTTTTTGCTCCAATTCCCTCTATTTTTATATTTTGCTTTGAAGCAATTGTTCCTGCTCTAAATACATGATAATTTGTAGTAGAAAATGCTATATTAGGATTTTTCATTTTCTTTTGGATAATCTTATAAGAAAATTTTATATTTTCAAATGTATTTCTTGATTTATCTTCGAGCAATATATATTTTTCTTTTACGCCTTGATCTATTAAATAATTTTTCATAGCTTGTGCTTCAGATATTACTTCATCTTTTCCTTTGCCTCCTGATGGAATATAAATAATATCTTTATCTGTATTTTCTTTTTGTAATCTAGCAAATTCTATAGCTCTATCAACTCTTGCTTTTAATAATGGTGTTAATGTACCATCACTTTTTATCTTACATCCTAAAATAATAATATAGTCTTTATCAAACTTAGGAATATGTATTGCAGATACATATCCTAATATAATTGTTCCAAAAAGAATACATTCAAGATATGCAATACCAATTGATGATATATAACAAATAATATTAATTATAATTGTAGATGTATTATTAATATTAGTTGAAGATGAACCTAGAAGTACAAACAATATTGTTCCTATACATAAAAATCCACCAAATATTATTCCAAGCATGTTTTTCCATGTTTTACCTTCATTTTTTATTAGTAAAATATTGCTTATAGTAACTAATATAGAAGTAATTATAGCAATTGGTAACATAAAAATCGAAAAAATAGTTGAGCTTTCCCTAATATTTAAAATAGTATTATAAAATGATGAATGATAATTGTTCAATAGATCTATAATAAAAACATATAAATTCAAAATAAAAACTACACTAATAAAAATAATTAAACCTAATAATCTAATATTTCTATATTCATATATATTTTTCTTTATACCATTTCTAAATTGTATAATGGCATAAAATAGCCACATTAATAATGTTATAAATATGGATATAATAATAGAAATATCTCCATTACAATTGCCAAAATAATTATTTTTTGTAATCACACCCATATTGTGTACGTATATTTTTTTCTTATATTGCTTATTTTCATCATTTGAATCATCATGTTGTATTATACCACTTATGATAATTTCAGTTTTTCCTTTATTTAC
>CADCRC010000052.1 GCA_902803795.1 uncultured Erysipelotrichaceae bacterium
TGTTCTTATTGTATCATACCATATATAAGAGGAAGAGTTAGATCAAAAAATTTTGATGATGTAATAGAAGAAATAAAAAATTTAGTTAAAAATGACTACAAAGAAATAGTTTTAACAGGAATATGTGTAGGCTCATATGGTAAAGATATTAATACAAATTTTTATGAATTATTAAAAGAAATAGTTAAAATAAAAGGATTAAATAGAATAAGAATATCATCTATAGAAATAATGGAAATAACAGATGATATAATAAACTTAATAGATAATAATGATATTATAGTAAGTCATTTTCATGTACCACTTCAATCAGGTTCAAATAAAATATTAAAATTAATGAATAGACATTTTAATCAAGAAACATATTTAAAACAAATAGATAAATTAAGAAAAATAAGACCAAATTGTTCCATATCAACAGATGTCATAATAGGATTTCCAAGCGAAAGCGAAGATGATTTTAATGAAACATATGAATTTTGTAAAAAAATAGGATTTTCTAAAATACACGTATTTCCATATTCAAAAAGAGAAGGTACTTATGCATCAAAAATGAAAGAACAAATAAATGGAACAATAAAAAAAGAAAGAGTAAATAAATTAATAGATTTATCAAAAAAATTAGAATTAGAATATATGAATAAATTTATAAATAAAAATGTAGAAGTATTAATAGAAACTAATGATAATAAATATAGTTATGGACATTCAAAAGAGTTTTTACATGTAAAAATAGAAAATATATTAGAAAAAAATAAAATATATGAAATTAAATTAGAAAAAGTAGAATATCCATATATAATTGGAAAGGTAATATAATATAATGAATAATTATATAAAGGGTAAAATAACAAAAATAATATATGAAAACAACACAAATGGATACTATGTATTACTATTTAAAGTAAATAATTCATCTAAAGAATATGAAGAATACAAAAATAAAAGTATTAAAGTTACAGGTTATTTTAATAATATAAACACCTATGATAATTATAATTTATATGGTGAATTTTTTAGTCATTATAAATATGGCGATACTTTTAGAGTAGATAAATTAGAAGTAGAAGAAAAAACAGAAGAAAATTCAATAGTAGATTTTTTATCATCTGATTTGTTTGAAGGAATAGGAGAATCAAAAGCAAAACTAATATATGACAAATTAAAAGACAAAACATTTGAAATAATAATAAACAATCCTAATAACTTATTATTAATAGATGGAATAACAAAGAAAAACATAGAAACATTACATGATACACTATTAGAATATGAAACAAGTTATAAAACAATAATTAGATTAAATGAACTTGGATTTAGTCAACATGAATCAATGATAATATATAAAAAATATAAATCAAACACATTAAATATAATAGACGAAGATATTTATTCATTAAGAAGAAATATATATAATATTACTTTTGATAAAGTAGATAGAGCAGCCAAGAATTTAAATAAACAACCAAACGACATTATAAGAATTAGAGATATAATATGTTACATAATAGAAATAGTAACATTTGAATTTGGAAATGATTACTTATTAATAGATGAATTAAAATATGAAGTTTTAACAAGATATAATGAATTAAATGAAGAAGATTTTATAAAGGGATTAAATTCAGCATTAGAAGAAAAATTAATAATAAAAAATGATGAAAAATATTTTATAAAAGAAGTTTATGATTCATATAAATTAATATGTTCTAGATTTAAAATGTTATCACATAAAAAAGATAATCAAAAAGAATATAATAAGATTCAAAAAGAATTAAAAATAATAGAAAAAAATTTAGATATTGATTACAATAAAGAACAAGAAATGGCTATAACAAATTCAATATATAAAGACATAACAATAATAACAGGAGGGCCTGGAACTGGAAAAACTACAATATTAAAAGCAATATGTGAACTATATAAGATACATTATAAAATAGATGATAATACTTTTATAAAAGAAGTTGCCTTACTAGCACCAACAGGAAGAGCAGCAAAAAGAATGAGTAATATAACAAATTATCAAGCATCTACAATTCACTCTTTCTTAAAATGGAATAAAGATACAAATTTATTTCAAATAAATGAATATAATAGATCGCATGTAAAACTAGTTATATTAGATGAGACATCGATGATAGATATATATTTAATGGGTAATCTATTAAAAGGATTAATCACAACATGTAAATTTGTAATAATAGGAGATTATCATCAACTACCATCTGTAGGACCAGGAGATGTATTAAGAGACTTAATAGAATCTAATATATTCAATTGTATTTATCTAAAACAATTATATAGACAAGATAAAGACTCTAATTTACTATCACTAGCTTATAATATAAGAGACAATTATTTAGATGAATCATTATTTAATAAAAATATAGACTTAAATTATATTAAATGTAGAAATGATGAAATAATAAATAATATATGTGAAGTATATAAAAATATTAATAATCCAAATTATCAAATATTAGTACCAATGTATGCTACAACAAACGGAATAGATAATATAAATACATTTTTTCAAGATAATTTTAATCCAAATGAAATATTAAAAAATGAAACAAAAATAGGTGGAATAACATATAGAGAAAAAGATAAAATAATACAATTAAATAACATGCCTGATTCAAATATATATAATGGTGATATAGGGACAATAGAAAGAATTGAATATGATCCTATAAGACTAACAGCAAACTTTGATGGAATAGAAGTAACATATACTAAAAATATGTTTAATAATTTTAAATTAGCATATTCTATATCAATACATAAAGCACAAGGTAGTGAATTTGATATAGTAATATTACCAATGACTATGGACTATAGAAGGATGCTATATAAAAGATTAATTTATACAGCAATCACTAGAGCAAAACATCAATTATATATTATAGGTGATATAGAAGCACTAAAATATGCAATAAATAATGACTCAAGTAATAGAAGAACAGCATTAGTTGAACTATTAAAAGGTAAATAATATGGAAAAATATATAATAGACAATTTTAATTTAAAAGATACATTGTTATGTGGACAGATATTTAGAGTAGAACTAATAGATGATTATTACTATGTAATATTAAAAGATAGAATAATTAAAATAAAACAAATAGGTAAAGAAATATATGTAGATTCAAATAATAAAAACAATTTAAAAGAAGTAATATATGAATATTTTGATTTAAATAGAAACTATGAAACAATAAATAATAAAATAATAGAATATAATCCAAATATTAAAGATATAATAAAAGATAATATAGGATTAAAAATCATAAAACAAGATAAATTTGAATGTATAATAAGTTATATTTTATCATCTAATAATTCAGTAAATAATATAAAAAATGCATTAGATAATATATCAAAAGAATATGGAAAAAAGATAGAATATGATAATAAAACATTTTATTTGTTTCCAAGTATTAATAATTTAATAAATGTAAAAGAAGAAGATTATAGAAGATTAAAATGTGGATTTAGAGACAAATATATAAAACAAATAATAAATAATATAAACAATAAAGAATTTGACATAAATAAAATAGATGAATTAAATAGTAATACTGCATTAAATTATTTAATGAATCAAAAAGGAATAGGCTTAAAAGTTGCATCTTGTATTCTTTTATTTGCATATTCAAGATTTGATATATTTCCTATAGATACATGGGTAAAAAAATATATGAAAGAAAAATATAATATAGAAGAAATAAGTAAAATAAAAGAATATTTTATAAATAATTATCATGAATATTGTGGCCTTGTTATACAATATATATTTAATTATAATAGAAATAAGTAACTATATTTATTTCTTTTTTTATATTATCTTAATATTGATTTTACATAATCTAAATGTTATCATAATCTATAGAATTAAATAATAGAAAAAAATAGATGCATTAAATCTAATAGATGTATTTTTTTAAGGTGATGGAAGAACAACCAATTCATATGTTAATCATAAAAAAGAAAGGACTAATAAGAAATGAAAATAATAGATAAACTAAAAGATATTATATCTAAAAATAAGAATAATATAAAAGAATTTATATATAAATATAAGGGCTTTTTAATAAGCATATTTATATTTTGCATTTATATAATACTATTAAATCATGAAATAATATCATTTGAATCTAATATATTATTCTTTTTTTTAACTCTATTAGTTAGTTTATTATTTGTAGAAAGTTATAGTAATAATAAAA
>CADCRC010000053.1 GCA_902803795.1 uncultured Erysipelotrichaceae bacterium
ATGAAGCAATTGAATTTGCTTTTGAATTATTAACTAGTCCTAAATATTTTGATATTGATTCTGATTTGTTATATGTTTCTGTTTATCCTGATGATCAAGAAACAATTGATAAATGGGTAGAAGTTGGACTTGAAAAATCACATTTAATTCCTCTTGAAACTAATTTTTGGGAAATTGGTGAAGGACCATGTGGACCTGATACTGAAATATATTTTGATAGAGGAGAGAAGTATGATCCAGATGGAGATGCATTAGATAAATTTAGAAATGACGAAGAACAAGAGAGATTTGTTGAAATATGGAATAATGTATTTAGTCAATTTAATGCAGAAGAAGGTGTTGATAGGGATGATTATAAAGAATTACCTTCTAAAAATATTGATACTGGTGCTGGACTTGAAAGATTTTGTTTGATATTTCAAAATGTTGATTCTAATTTTGATACAGATTTATTTCAACCAATAATTAAACATATTTCTGAACTTGTAGGAAAAGATTATGTTGGTCAAAAAGAATATAAGATTATAGCTGATCATATTAGAGCTATTACTTTTGCTTTATCTGATGGTGCTATGTTTGAAAATTTTGGTAGAGGATATGTATTAAGAAGATTACTTAGAAGATCTGTTAGATTTGGTAAAAATGTTAATATTAAGCCTCCATTTATGTATAAACTAGTATCTGATGTAGTTGATGTTATGGGTGAAGCTTATCCTGATTTAAAAATTAGAAGACCTTATATTGAAACACAGGTATTAGATGAAGAAAATTTGTTTTTAAAGACTTTAGAGATTGGTGAAAAGAAATTAAAAGAAATGATTTCTAATAGTGTTGATGGTGTACTTAAAGGTGAAGATGCTTTTAAATTATATGATACTTATGGATTTCCATTGGAATTAACTCAAGAATATTTATCTGATGAAAATTTATCAGTTGATGTAGATGGGTTTAATGAATGTATGAATAAACAAAAATTATTAGCTAAAGCTAATACATTTAATACAAGTGGTTATTCTAAACAAAATAAGGCGTTATTGGAATTTACTAGATTTTCTGAATTTGCTTATTCTACTTATAGAAATAAATCTAGGATAATAGGTTTATTTAAAGAAGATGAGAAAGTTGATAAATTAAATGAAGATGGATTATTAATTGTAGAGAGAACTTGTTTCTATGCGACTTCTGGTGGACAGGTTAATGATACTGGTATGATTATTGGGGATAATTTTAAAGCAAGAGTTGTAGATGTGTTTAAAGGACCTAATGGACAAAATGTTCATAAAGTAAAAATACTTGATGGTATTATTAGACAAGGTGATGAAGTTGAACTTATAATTGATAAAGATAAGAGAAAGAGGACAGAAGCTAACCATTCTTGTGTTCATATATTACAGTATTCTCTT
Source organism: uncultured Erysipelotrichaceae bacterium (assembly GCA_902803795.1). GTDB lineage: Bacteria > Bacillota_I > Bacilli_A > RF39 > UBA660 > RUG14903. The sequence continues at coordinate 1,404 of CADCRC010000053.1, forward strand.
CAACAAATCATATCTGATACAATAAAACAAGCTGGTTCATATGTTGATGATGAAAAATTAAGATTTGATTTTACATATAATGGTAAAATATCTGATGATCAGATTGTTGAGGTTGAAGAGTTTGCAAATAAAATGATAAAGCAAGATATTATTGTATCTACTGAAATTATGCCTCTACAAAAAGCAATTGATATTGGAGCAATGGCATTATTTACAGAAAAATATGGTGATAATGTTAGAGTTGTAAAAATCGGTAAGTCTATAGAACTTTGTGGAGGAACTCATGTTTCTAATACTAAAGAAATTGGACCTTTTGCTTGTGTTTCTTTAGAATCTAAAGGTTCTAATGTATATAGAATAGAGGCTGTGTCTGGTTCTAATTTAGAAAGAAGATTATATATGGAAATAAAACCATATAATGATGAAATGGTTTCATTGTTGACAAAAGCTAAGGATATAATGAGTGATGCGAGAAAGATGGGTATTAAACTTGATTTTGATGTAGAAATTGATAATTCTAAACCAACTTCTTATAAAGATTTAATTTATAATCAGAATGAATTAAGTTATGTAAAAGGTGAATTAAAAGATTTAAATAAAAAATATCAAGATTTAAAATATCAAAAGATTACTGATAATTTAGATAGTTTATTTGAAAAAGTTAAACAATATGGTGATGTTTCTGCTCTTGTATTAAAGACTTTTAATAAAGAAGTTCCATTATTAAAACTGATATGTGATAGAGTTAGTGAAAAAATAAATAATGTATTAGTATTTATTATAGATGTTAAAGAAGATGATAGTTGCTATTACGTTTGTAAATCAACTTGTGATATAGATGCTTCTGAAATTATTAAGATTGTTTCTTTAGAATGCAATGGTTCTGGTGGTGGAAAGAAGACTTTTGCACAAGGTGGAGCTAAAAATATTAAAGATGTTGATAAATATATGAAATTAGTTGAAAAAGTATTGAAGGATTATGAATAATTATTTAATAGAGTCTTCTGATTTAAAACAAATAAAGGTAGAAATTAATAATATTATTTTAAAAGAACATAAAGAATTTAAAGATATTAATATTACTACTTATGATTTGGATAAAGATAGTTTAGAAGATGTATTAGAAGATTTAAATACTTATGGGTTATTTGAACAATATAAAATAATAGAATTATTAAGTTTAGATAGAATATTAAAAGATGAATTTAAGAATGAACAAAAGAAGTTGTTAAAATATTTAAATGATTCTAATAATAATTGTTTATTGTTTTTAGTTATTTCAAAATTTGAAAAGAAAAAGATTTATACTCAAATTAAGGATTTATCTAAGTATATTAAGATAGAACTTGATTCTAAAAAGTATATTAAAGATGAATTAGAAGGTTATAAATTAGATAATAGAGTTATATCACTTATTGATGAATATTGTGC
>CADCRC010000054.1 GCA_902803795.1 uncultured Erysipelotrichaceae bacterium
TAATAAATGATTTAAATAGTGAAAAGAGAATGAATAGACTTTTACAAGGAGATGTAGGTAGTGGTAAGACAATAGTTGCTATGATTGCTACTTATATTAATTATTTGGCAAATTATCAAACTGCTTTGATGGTTCCTACGGAAATTTTAGCTAAGCAACATTATGAAGATGCTATAAAATTATTTAAAGATATTGATATTAATATTGCTTTACTTACTTCTTCTATTTCTAAGAAGAAGAAGGATGATATATATAAGAGAATTAATAATGGAGAAATAGATTTTATTATAGGTACACAATCTTTAATACAATCTGGTTTAGTTTATAATAATTTAGGGCTTATTATTACTGATGAGCAGCATAGATTTGGTGTTAATCAAAGAAATGAGCTTAAGAATAAGGGAATATTTCCAGATGTTTTATCTATGAGTGCTACACCTATACCGAGAACTTATGCGTTATCTATATATGGCGATATGGATGTTAGTAGTATTAAAACTAAGCCTGTTGGTAGAAAAAATGTTATTACGTATTTTATAAAATATAGTAATATTTTATCGGTGTTAGAAATGATGAAAAAAGAGATAGATTTAAAACATCAGATATATGTTATTGCACCTGCTATAAGTGAGGATGATGATTCTATAAATAATGTTAATAAGCTTAAAGAAAAGATGGAAAGTGCATTTGGAAAGATTTGTAAAATAGATTGTGTACATGGTAAATTAGATATTGATGTAAAAAATAATGTAATGGATAATTTTGAAAGAGGTAATATTAATATTCTTATTTCGACTACTGTTATTGAAGTTGGTGTAAATGTACCTAATGCTTCGATGATTGTTATATTTAATGCTAATTTGTTTGGATTGTCAACTTTACATCAATTGCGTGGTAGAGTTGGGAGAGGTAATATTCAAAGTTATTGTGTGTTAATTTCTAAAGATTATAGTGAACGATTAAAAATGCTTGAAGAATGTAATGATGGCTTTGAGATAAGTGAGTATGATTTTATTCATCGCGGTGAAGGCGATTTGTTTGGTGTAAAGCAGAGTGGAGATGCAGTTTTAAGATTAGCTAATGTAAGGAAAGATTATAGTTTGTTATTGCGTGTAAAGGAAGATATAGATAACTTTATTGGAAATAATAAAATGACTGATGATTGGGATAAATTAGTTTCATATTGTGATAATATTGATGTTCTTAATTGATGTATTTTATAATTATTTAGATGTATAGAATTGAGTATTTATTCTTTTGAAAATGTAAGGTGCTTTAAGTTTTTGGGATTATAAAAATTTAATACTTTTTCTATACGTTTGGTTATAATTGTATTTTGTAAAATGTAAAAAAAGTGTAAAGTTTATAGTATACTATTGCAATTTATTTAAATATATATTATCATGAATATGACATAAGATATTATGTCCACTCTCTACGATATAGTTGTAGGAGTGTATTCAACCAAAACCCCCTGAAGCTAGGTCGAAAGACCTAGCACTTTTTTTATGTCTTTATTTATAAAAATTGAAAATTACAGCTATTATTAACATCAATTTAGTAGTGACAAAAGTATAATTAAATGATAAAATTAATTAAAAGAGGTGATAAAGTTAGTGAATATATTAAATGAATTAAGTAAAAAAAATACTTATCAGCCTGATTTATCTGATTCGCAAGAATCTTGTGAAAGAACGTATAGACAAGCAATTAGAAAATTAGATAAAAATATGACATATTATAATAATTTAAAAATATCTGATTTATCACAGAAACAAATATATGATATTTGTCATGAAGCGGCTGCAGACTTAGCTTTATGTTGTGAATTATTTTTAAAAGCGATATATATACATGAACATGGACTAAATGGTGAAAATATTGATACTATGTGGGACAACTTAACAAGACCTGATGTAAAAGATACTAATGGTAATAAGATGTATATTAATGAGGTTGGTGTTGTTTCATATATTCAAGTTGATTCAAATGGAGATGTAATTCTTGATCCAAATGGAAATCCAGTTCTTAAAGATGGAAATGGTAATTTAGTTGAATATGGTAGAAAAGGTAAGGTAGTCAAGAAAAATGGACATGATTTAGAATATTTAATAACCTCTGTAATATCATCAGATTCTAGAGTTTTGTTGGAATTTATGGTGACTACAAACTCAATTGAAGATGCTGAAAAACATAAAAGTGTGGATTTAGTTGATATCTTAGCAAGCAGAGGTATTCTTGATGAGAATAAAAAAATTACTGATGTTCAATATAATGGATGGTTAGTTCAACATGCACAAACATTTATTGAATCAAGATATGCTGGGCAAACTTATCATAACATTGAAGTGGCATTTTTATATCATCTAGCAATACAATGTAAGGCATTGGCACAATATATAATAGAACCAAATAGAAGACAACAAATTCAATTAACCAAACAGGAATTAGAAAACTTACCTGAAATTATAAAA
>CADCRC010000055.1 GCA_902803795.1 uncultured Erysipelotrichaceae bacterium
AAAAACTATCAATATTTAAATAATACGCTTCACCAGATATATTTTGCTGTAAACAACTTATATTATATTTTAACTTTTCTCTTGAAATATTGCAACCGTACTTTATTAATAATACTTTTCTTATATACTTAGTATCTAGTTTAAATTCTTCTATTAATAAATGATTTAAATAATCATAATCTTTATAAATTAAACCATCTAAAAATATATTCCTATTTGGATATAAAACACTTATGTAATCTTCTAAATAATGTTTATCTAGCAATAAATGTGTTAAATATCCCATATGTAATTCATTAGTGAGATCTAATCTTTTTACAAAATAATCAATATTAGGAACCATATAAATATTATTTTTAATTTTATGATGGCTATCTTTTAAATCTATAATATCAGGAAGTAAATTACCTCTAATAAAATCATCACTATCTATATTCAATCTTTTAGATACTTCTTTCGCTATAATCATATGTGAACATATACCAGGCATACAATTTACTTCCTTTCTCTTTTTTTATACTATTTTATCTATAATTTCTCTAACTTTACTTGTTTGTTCTTCTAAATTTAATCCCGTACAATCTACCATAAATAGTTTGTTACTTAATAAATCGTTCTTTTCCATATATAAGTATGTTTCTAAATATAATAGATTATATAAGTAAGTATATTTATCATATTCATCAATTATATCTCTTAAACTAACTCTTCTTTCTAATTCTTCTTTATCATTATTTATTAAGAATATCACATAATTTTTATTATTATTTAAATATTCCTTTAATTTATTTGTTCGTTCTAGTAATGAAACATTAAAATCAAATAGTTTACAAATGTTTTTATCACGATCTAATAATTGATAGCCTTCTAAATTTTTAATTACACTACTTTTACCTACTGCATCTGTTCCTTCTAGTATTATCATATTATCCTCCCTATTCTAAAGTTCTATTAAATCTTTATCCTTTCTTCCTACACCTAAATATGCTACTTTTCCTTTTCCTTCATCTCCATATAGTCCACCAACTATTACATCAACTTTCATATTTATATCTCCTTTAATTCATTAATATAATTTATTATTTCATCTTCATTATTTATAAATTTTACTTCTATGTTTTTATTTAATTGTTTACAAGTCAATATTGGAAACCAATATTCTCCCTCTATTTCATAACTAGTTATTTTGGGATCACAAAATATTACTATTTTTTTCTGCTTAAATGCCGCATATACTATTTCTGTAATAGATGCTATTGCCGAATACTTAGTTAAATTAGCAACTACTAAATCACATCTATCTATTTGCTTTAACTCTTCACTTACAACATTTTCACAAACAGATTTATTTTTATCTTGTTTCTCGTAATAAAAACCACCAATATACATAACATTTTGATTATTTTTAATTACTACCCCATTTGAAGCATAAACAGTATCTTTAACATTACCAACTATTTTACTTCGTATATCATCTTTTAACATTTCTAATACATTTTCTTTATTTATAAATTCATGTCGAACTTTATATGTTCCTGAATAAAATAGTTTAATCATAATTATTTTTTTCCTTTCTATACTAAATCAGATAAATATTTGGATAATCCAGTATAATCTTCTACATTAAGATTAAGTAATCTCTCTTTATCATCCGATACTATATTTAATTTACTTATGTATTTACGAAGATCATTTATTGATACTTTTTTTCCTCTCGTTAATTTTTTTAATTTTTCATAAGCTTTAGTGTCCTTATTCTTTCTTAAAACAGTTTGAATTGCTTCAGCAATTATCTCAGGATTATTATTTAAATCTTCTCTAACTCTTTCTTTATTTAACTCACACTTTTTTAATCCTTTAATAGTTTGATTAATAGCAGTTAAGAAATAACCAAACAATACTCCTATATTCCTTTGCAAAGATGAATCAGATAAATCTCTTTGTAATCTAGAAATTTGCAGATTATCAACCAATGTATCTATAACCGAATTAGAAAGTTTCAAATTAGCCATTGAATTTTCAAAATTAATGGGATTAACTTTATGAGGCATTACAGAAGATCCAACTTCATTATTAATCACTTTTAATTTAAAATAACTATTTGCAATATATAACCACATATCCTGATTTAGATCGTATATTATATTATTAATATTCTTTACTAAACCAAATAATACACACAACAAATCATGTGATTCAATTTGGGTAGTTAAGGGATTAAAATCTAATCCTTCGCTTTCTACAAACCTTTTAGATTTTTCATACCAATTAATATCAGGATAAGCAATATTGAGTGCTGCAAAATTACCAACTGCTCCAGAAAATTTACCTTTAAGTTTTATTTTATTAACAATATT
>CADCRC010000056.1 GCA_902803795.1 uncultured Erysipelotrichaceae bacterium
AGAATTAAAAAAAAAACAAATTAAACTAATAGCAGGAGTTGATGAAGTAGGTCGTGGCCCACTAATAGGAAATGTTGTAGCATCATGCGTTATCTTGCCAGAAGAGTTTAATTTAGATGGTCTAACTGATTCAAAAAAATTAAGTGAAGAAAAAAGAGATTATTTTTATAATGAAATAAAAAAACAAGCAATATCTATAGGAATTGGAGAAGCAACACCACAAGAAATAGATGAACTAAACATATATGAAGCAACTAAATTAGCAATGATAAGAGCTATTAAAAATTGTAATATAAAACCAGAACATATATTAATAGACGCAATGAAACTTGATATTGACATTCCAACAACCTCAATAATAAAAGGTGATTTACTATCAATTTCTATTTCTGCAGCAAGTGTAATAGCTAAAGTATATAGAGATAGACAAATGTATGAACTAGATAAAAAATATCCAATGTATAATTTAAAAAATAATAAAGGATATCCAACAAAAGATCATATGGAAGCAATAAAAAAATATGGAATAACAGAGTTTCATAGAAAAAGTTATGGACCAGTTACTAATTATTTGAAAGGAAAGATTAATGAATAAAAATCTATTGTTAATAATTACAATTATATTACTAATTCCAATTAGTGTATTTTCTAAAGACATAGAATTAAATAGTCAAAAATATCTAATATATGATAAAACAGATGATACTATATTAATAAATAAAGATAATTCACAAAAAACATCTATTGCATCTCTAACTAAAATAGCTTCAGCAATCGTAATATTAGAAAATAATAGAGATTTAAATAAAACAATTACAATTACAAAAGAAATGCTAGATACAGTTCATCCTGAAGCCCATAAATTAGGATTAAAAGAAGGAGATGTTTTAACAATAAATGATTTATTATATGCAACTCTTTTAGATAGTAGTGCTGATGCAGTAAATGCTTTGGCTATATATACAAGTGGTTCAATAGAAAACTTTGTAAAACTAATGAATGACAAAGCAAGAAAATTAAAACTTAAAACAACAAAGTTTGAAAATCCAATCGGTTTAGATGATGAGAATAATTATTCTAGTTTAGATGATGTTCTAAAACTAATGAAATACTGTTTAAAAAACAAGAAATTTAAAAAAATATTCGAAGCAGATACATATGTTACAACAAACAAAATAGAAATAAACGATACAGTTAAAACAATAGGTGAAAAACTAAAAATTGATACAAGCAGAATAACGGGGAATAAAACAGGATATACCGGAGAAACAGGTTTTGCAATTGCATTTAGTTTTATAAGTCATGAACATATATTCTATACAATATTGACAAATGCAGATACTAAAAACTTTAATCATGTACTAGATGCTATAAATATAATAAACTATATTGATAAAGAATATAAAAATGTTGAACTAACAAATAATAATAAATTATATAAATCAATTGATATTGAAGGAAGAAAAGAAAAATATGACATTTATTTAAAAAATTATACAACTAAATTATTACCAAATGATTATAAAAAATATCTTAAAGTAGAAGATAATTTACCTAAAACAATAAATATAAATGATAAAATAGGAATGAACCTTGGTAGTATAAAATACTATTATAAAGATAAATTAATATATCAAGAAAATATTAAACTAGAATCAAATATAAACAATAATTTATATAATTTTATAAAGAAAAATATATTTATACTAATAATAATAGTAGTAATAATAGGATATTCTTTGTATATAGCAAGATTATTTAAAAAATAAAATATATATGTAAAAAATAATGTGAAATTAAAAAAGTACTTGCATTATTTTTTGTTTTGTGTAATTATTATAAACTGAATGGGGTGATTTATTTGAGTTATAATTTGGTAATAGTGGAAAGTCCTAGTAAAAGTCATACAATTGGTAATTTTTTAGGAAGTAATTACAAAGTATTATCATCAAAAGGACACATACGTGATCTAGCAGTAAAAGGCAAACTAGGATTAGGCGTAGATGTCGAAAATGGATTTACACCAACATATGAAGTAATACCAGGAAAAGCACAAGTAATTAAAGAATTAAAAAAGGCATCAAAAGATGCTGACATAATTTTTTTGGCAAGCGACCCTGATCGTGAAGGAGAAGCAATAAGTTATCATTTAAAAGAAGAACTTGGTATACCAGATGAAAAATATAAAAGAGTTCTATTTAATGAAATAACAAAAGCAAAAGTATTAGAATCAATGAACAATCCAACAAAAATTGATTATAATTTAGTACATTCTCAAGAAACAAGAAGAATATTAGATAGAATAATTGGATTTAGATTATCAAAATTACTTCAAGCTAAAATAGGTGCTAAATCTGCAGGAAGAGTACAAAGTGTTGCCTTAAAACTAATAGTTGATAGAGAAAGAGAAATAGAAGCATTTATTCCAGTTGAATTTTGGACAATTACAGCTAATTTTTCCGATGAAATAAAAGCAGAACTATTTAAATATAAAAATGAAAATATAGAAATTCATACAGAAGATGAAGCAAATAAAATATTAGAAGCACTTGGAACAAAATATATTATTGAAGATATAGACAAAAAAATAAAAAATAAAAAATCAAAACCAGTATTTACAACATCTTCACTTCAACAAGAAGCATCAACTAAATTAGGATTTAGTGCAAAACGTACAATGAGTGTTGCTCAAAGATTATATGAAGGTATAAATGTAGGAGAGGGATCAGTTGGACTTATTACATATATGAGAACAGACTCTATTCGTATGAGTGATGAATTTGTAAGTGTTGCAAATGAATATATTGAAAAAGAATATGGAAAAGAATATTTAGGATATGTAAAAGTATCTAAGAAAAAAGATAATGTACAAGATGCACACGAAGGTATTAGGCCAACAGATGTTAAAAGAACACCAGAATCAATAAAAAAATTCCTAGATAATGATGAATACAAATTATATAATTTAATATATAAAAGAGCAATTGCATGCTTAATGAGTGATGCTAAAGTAAATGCAACTACAATTATATTAGATAATAATAACTATAAATTTAAATTAACAGGACAAATTTTAATATTTGATGGTTATTTAAAAGTATATGGAGAATTTGAAACATCAGAAGATAAAATTTTGCCAGACTATGTAAAAGATCAAGTACTAGAAACAGATGACATCACAAAAGAACAGCATTTTACAAAACCACCATCAAGATATACAGAAGCAAAACTTATAAAAGAACTAGAAGAATTAGGCATAGGTAGACCTTCAACATATGCAAAGATAATTGATACTATAAAAGAAAGAGAATATGTAACAATAGAAGATAAAAAATTTATACCAACACAAATTGGATTTGATACAACAGATAAACTTCAAGAAGCATTTAGTGATTTTATAAATGTAGAATATACAAGTAATATGGAAAAAGAGCTCGATGAAATAGCAGAAGGAAAACTTGTGTGGAACAATGTATTAGACAAATTTTGGAAAGAATTTGAACCAAGGGTAAAAGAAGCATTTGAAAGCATGGAGAAAAAACAACCAGAAAAAACAGGTGAAGTATGTCCAGAATGTGGTTCAGATTTAGTAGTTAGAAAAGGAAAATATGGAGAATTTGTCGCATGTTCCAATTTCCCAACATGCAAATATATAAAGAAAGAACAAAAAGAAGAAACAGAAGAAACAATTATTTGTCAATGTCCTGAATGTAAAAAAGGAAACATAGTTGAAAGAAAAACAAAAAAAGGTAAAACATTTTATGGCTGCTCAAATTATCCAAAATGCAAAAATGCGACATGGGATATTCCAACAAAAGAAGCTTGTCCAAATTGCAAAAAAGGAATTCTAGCAACCAATAAAGATGGCAATGTTGTATGTAATAAATGTGATTATATAAAATAATAATAAATTGATGGGGGTTATTTATGTTAAGAAATTGTTATATTATTTCAAGAGATGATGATAAATATGAAATAATAAAAACATCATCTAAATGGTATTTAAAAGATGGAGAGATAGCAAAAAAAAGTAGTACGACTTTAGAAGAAATAGATGCTATAACAACATGTTTTTCATCAAGAAATAAATTGGTTCATTTTCTAAAAAAGCAAGATGTATTGCACAATGATACAATCGACTTAGATTTATATATATTTAAAAACAAAAGAGGAACAAGTATTCAATATAATAATTTTGAAATAATATATGATGATAAAAACAATAAAGAACTAATTAATAATCTTAGACTATGTGCATACAATTCACTTAAAAGAAATGAAAAAAAACATCTAAATCAAATGATTATACATTCTAAAAAAATATACTATTATTTTATAGAAAGATGTTTTAATAGTAATAATTTCTATACATTTGTAAGAAAAAGCATTTTATTACCTAAAAAGATAAAAGATATCATAGATAATAATAAAACAAATAAAAAATTAGAATATGCAATAAAAGATGATAATGAATGGATATTAGAATCATATACAACAATAAGAAATTTAGTAGAACTTACATGTAGATATGATAGATATAAAGATAATAATTATGATAATATTGATATAAATGAGTTAAATAAGTACAATATTAATTTATTATTTCATCAAAGAAATAAAATAAAAAACAAATTATTATTAGATACTCATAAAGATAATATTATAGGTCAAATAACAATAGAAGATTATATAGAATCGCTTAACAATAATCAAATAAATATAAAACAATTATCACATGATGATAAAGTAAAATTTATTTTAACTAATTTAAAAAAAATAAACTATGATTGTTTTATAGAAGAAAATAATAAAATCAATACTAAAGATGAATATAGTAAATTAAAATGTTTTAGTCAAAAACTATTTAGATATATATGGATGTATACTCTTCATAATAAAAACATTAAAGAAGCATATGAATTAGGAATAAATACAAGAATACTAGAAGAAGATCTTATAAGTGATTATAATAGTATTAGAAATATAATAAAAAAGAATCAAAATACATGTGATAAATTATATAATTGGATAATTAACTATATAAAAATAAAAGAAGAAAACAATAATAATAAAAAATTAATTAAAAAGTAGAGGTATAAATTGGATAA
>CADCRC010000057.1 GCA_902803795.1 uncultured Erysipelotrichaceae bacterium
AAAAAGACAAATAAGTCAAAATATAGACCCATTTGTCAACAATCTGAACAAATATTATTTAATATAATATTTATTCATAAAAACTATTTAATACTTACATTTTTAACAGAAATTTCATTAACGTCATCATCATCAACTAAATCATCTATTTTATTATTTAAACTACTACTTTCTAACACATGCATTTTATTTTCAATTAAAAAATTAACTAAATCACCTGCTCTTCTAGACTCTTTAGTATATGGATCATAGAAGACATAAACACTATCTTCATTATTACTCAATCTAATATCATATATCATATAATACTTTTTATTATTATCTTCTTTAGTATATAAAGTATGTCTTCTTATATTTTTTCTTTCTTCATCATTAAATACATAGCTAAACACTTTATCTAAATATAATTTATTTTCTATAAATCCAGTAATATTTTCAGTTAATTGAGATAAAGATTTAATAAAATAATTAAATTTATATAACATAATATCATCTTTATCAACATTTGATTTTTTATCAAAAGAAGATACATCAAGATATCCAGAATAACTAGATCCATCTCTTATAATATCTAAATCTGTCTTTTTCTCAGTAAGATTTTTATATGCATAACTCCTAATATTGTTCCTCATTTTCCTAGTAATCATTTTCTTATCAAAACATTCTATAATAACATCTTTATATTTTTCACAATCTTTATCAAATAAACAAACTTGTTTTAATTTCTCATCAATTGATAAATCATCATTTTTTATTAAATCAATCATAAGTAATAAATAATCTTGATAAAAAGAAGAAGTCTTAATAATATGATGTCCTAATTTTCTCATCATACTAACCTTTAACTTTTCAAATAAATCTTCAGAATACATAGAATCAACATAACCAAGTTTTTTTTCTATTTTTTTCAATCGTTCATCATCAAATCTATCAAATGTCTCCGCATCATAATCTTTATAATTAGATGTAATACCAAAATGTTTAGTTTCAAATCCCATCTGCATTCTATAAAAATCATAGACAGGATTAAGTAAATAAACCTTATCATTCTCACCATGATATCTAATTCCATAATGACTAAAATTACCATCAATAGCTTTAGTCAATTCAACAGGTTCTAGTCTTAATCCAATTTGAATTCCAACTTGAGAAAAAAGATATGCACATGATTTACAAACAACTTTAAAATTATCTATTTCATCAGGATTAGAAAACTTATGTTCATTATAATCATAATCAGTATCATAAAAGAATTTCTCATCTTTAGATAGAATTTTTCCAAGTTCATGATATAAATAAACCATCTTCTCATCATCAGATAACCCATAAGGTAAATTAATAATAATATTTTCTATCTTATCATTTAGCATAAAAAACCTCTTTACTTTTCTTCTTAACCATCTCTTTAATATTTAATTTCTTATAATTATCATATTTATTATTTCCAATAAAATTAATAACATCATCTATTCTTTTTAAATTAATAGAATTATCTTTAATTATAATTTTATAATATGAATAACTATCTTTTTTATTCTTAAAAGAAATAATAAAAGTATCACTATCTTTATTATTCAATCTATAAACAGTTGCATGTTTAACATTAAACATCTTACTAGATAATAAGGATACAATCAAATCCAACTTCTCATTATAATCCATATAAACCTCGCTATTTACCAATATAATATTTCTTCTTGCCTCTTCTAATTATCAAATATTTTCCATATAATAAATCACTCTTATCTATTATTTTATTACAATCATTAATCTTAGAACCATTAATACTAATAGAAGAATTACTTATAAATTCTCTAGCTTCTCTTTTAGATTTAACAATAGAATTATCTACAAGTATATCAACTATATTTTTATCAATTTCTAAATTGAAAGATTCAATATTCTTAAAAGCATTTTTAATAGATTCCTCATCAAGTAAAGAAACATCTCCACTAAATAAAGCATCACTTATTTTAACAGCTTTATCAAATTCATCCTTTCCATGCAAATCGCATATTATTTCTCTAGCTAAAGTCTTTTGTCCAATTCTTTTTTCAGGCTCTTTTTTATGTACTTCTAATACCTCCATAATTTCATCAGGACTTAAAAAAGTAAATACTTTTAAATATTCCTCTACCATAGAATCATCAGTATTAATAAGATATTGATATAATTCATAACTAGATGTTTTATTTTTATCAAGCCATAATGCATTACCCTCAGATTTACCAAATTTCTTACCAGTTGAATCCAAAATTAAAGGCATTGTAAATGCATATGCTTGTTTATCTAATACTTTCCTAATTAAATCAACACCTGTTGTAATATTACCCCATTGATCAGATCCTTCAACTTGCATAATACATCCCATATTCTTATACATATACAAAAAGTCATAACCCTGCATTAAAGTATAACTAAATTCAGCATAAGTAATACCAGTATCAAGTCTTCTATTAATAATATCTTTATTTAACATATAATTTACATTTATATATTTACCAACATCTCTTAAAAAATCAATAAAATTATAATTTTTCATCCAATCATAGTTATCAACAAGTTTAGCATTATGTTCAAATATTTCATCAATTTGATTTTTTATACCTAAAATATTTTTATTTAAAACATCAACATCAATTATTTCTCTTTCTCCAGTAGGTCTAGGATCTCCAATTCTACCAGTCGCACCACCACATAATAATATAGGTTTATGTCCCATTTTCATTAATCTTTTAGCTGTAACTAAAGAACTATAATGTCCAAGATGTAAACTATCTGCAGTAGGATCAGTACCCCAATAAAAAGTAATAGATTTATTATTAATAACATCTTCTATATCATCACCTGCAACATCTTTTACTAAACCTCTCCATTTTAATTCTTCCCAATTAGACATTTTTTTCATATAATACCTCCAAACAAAAAGGTAGTACACTAAAGGACGATTAATCGTGGTACCACCTTATTTTCTTCTTACTATTCTTAACGCGAATTAACCGATTTTTCTCATAATTTGTAATTCATAACATGGTTCTCATTTCCACCATTTTTCTGTAGTTACTACTAAATATTACTCATCGAAAATTATATATATTATATCAAAATTAATTTAATCTTCAAGCTTTGATTCTAATTTTTTAACAACATCTAAACTAGCATCTTTTGCTTTTTTCTTAAATTCATTTGCTGCATCAACAATATCATCCATATCAGTCTTTTTAGCTATCTCAACAAGTTCATTTGCTTTCTTGCTAAGATTATCTCTTTCTTCTTTAGCAAGTTCAACTATTTTTTCTTTATCTAAATTTTCTAATTCAACTTTTATATCTTTAATTTTATCACTAAATTCCTTTTTTAATTCATCAACATCAATCTCATCAATTTTATCTTGTAATTTTCTTAATTCTTTTCCAAGTTTTGCACGTGTTTTATCACCAGATTCTGGAGCAAATAAAATACCAAGTCCAACTCCAATACCAACACCTGTTAAAAAATTTAAAAATCCATTATTCTTTGCCATAATTATACACTCTCCTTTTCTTTAACCATTTCTTCTTTTTTCTTCTCTTCTTCTTTTTTCTTCTCTTCTTTTATTTTCTTTTCTTCTTTTCTCTTTTTTTCTTGAAACCTATCTACAAAGAAATTAGTAACACTTCCTATAGCACCACCTATAACAACATCACTAAATCTTGAAATACCATCAGTAGTCTTATCAATAACAGAAAACAATCCATCTAAACTATGTACTTTATTATCAACATCTTCAAGTATATTATCGGTTTTATTTATTACACTAATTAATTTAATAACTAAAATAATCAATGAAACAAGTAAAGCTACACCTAAAGCATATAATAATATAGTAAAAAAATTACTCCAAAATTCAATACCCATAACTACTTCTCCTTTTCATACATTGAATCAATTAAATCAAACAAATTATCATCATCACTATCACTAACTTCCTCACTAGATGTAATAACAGGATCAATATCTGAATCTTTATTTTTCTCAAATACATCTTCAAATCTTCTTTGTTTTTCTAATTCTTTTTGTACCTGCTTTTGAAATTCTACACTATTTAATTTAGAAGCATCAAGTTCATCTCTAACCTGTTCATCAATTTTTTTAGAATCTATTTCATCTTCTACTCTTTTTTTTGTTGTTTTATCAACATAATCAACATTATATTCTAATCCTAAATCATCATAATACTCTTGAGCATCTCCTACCGATATTTTATCAACACTTGGAGCATCTATACTTTCATTTAAATCAACAAAAGTATTATCTTTTTCATCATCATAACTTTGTCTATTTTCATATGCTTTCTTTCTTACTTCATCAATTGTCATTTTCTTACTTTCATAACTATAAGTATGTTTAACTTCAGACTTAGTTTCTACCTTCACATCACTATCAACAATTCCATATATAGGAGAAATAATAGGAGAAGGTTTAAACATTCTTTTAAATGAAGAACCATTATAATTAGTTCCTTTTCCACTATACAAATTATCAGTTTCTACTTTTTCTTCATTATCACTGCTAATATCAAGCACTTCTTCATCATATTTCATAAGACTCTCACGAGTAACAACAGGAATTTTCTCCTCCTCTTTTTCAATATTTTTTTCTTTTTCCTCATTTTTACTAAGTAATTCTAAAGTATCCTCAATTTTAAAATCAGAATCATCTAATATTTTGAAATTTTCTCTTCTTTTAGGAACATTATCTACAAAATCATCAATATCAGAAGTTAGATTTTTCTCTTTAGAAAAAGCATTCATAACATCTTCATCATTTACAGTAGAAACAACATCATCTACTACATCTTGCTTTTTAGTATCCTCTTTTCCTTTATCTTTAGATGGAAAAACAATCCTTTTCGCAATAGGACTTTCATTTTTTTGTTTTACTATCTCATCAGAAACATCAATTTCTTCTTCTTCAAATAAAGCATCTTTAATTTTATTTAAAAAACTCATAAATAATCACCTTCTACTATTTTTCTGTAGAATCAAATTCAACTTTTTGCTTTTCTTCATCTCTTGCTTTTCTATAATCCTCACCCTCATATTTACCAACAATATCTAAGAAATCATTTTTGTTCTCTTTTTCATCAAAAAGTTTAAATTCTTCTTCTCTTGTTCTATAACCACTATTACCAATCATACTATTAATAACATTTCTACTATAAGTAATAGAATTCAAAACACTACTTGAATAATTAATAACATCCACTAAATCATTCTCATTACATATAACTTCAATTTTACCATAGTTATAAACATATTCAATATTAAATTTATTATTCTTCTTTCTTACATCTATATAGCCAAACTTTTTATCATTATTAAGTATTTTAGAATAATGTATACTATCATCAACTTTATAATCATAACTGTTTTTATAATAAAATCCAACTATATCAACATATAAATAATATTTATTATCATTTTTATCAATAAAAACACTATTATAATCATTCTTTTCAATTATTTTTAAACCATTAGGTAAATAATATTTATAACCCTCAAAGCTAATATTATACACTTTAGACTTATCATTCAAAATAGTAATAATATTACTAGCTATATCACTATTAGAAAGTTTATTAACACTACAACCACTTAAAAGTAATAAAAATATGATGCTAAAAATAATCTTCAAATTTCTTTTAAAAATCTTCAATATCTTCACCTACTTTATTATATTATAACAAATTATACTGATTTTGTATTATTTTTTTCTTTTTAATCGCAACTACATAATATATTTGTCTATTTTTCTCAATAAACTTATCTTCATACTCAGTAGTAGGATTCTTTAATACTTCATCTATATCTTCATCATTATGTAAATCAAAAGACAACTCTTCAAAATAATAACCATATTTAGATAAAGATTTTAAACTATAAACAAATAAATTATAATTATCAGTCTTCATAATTATTTTCGCATCTTCATAAAATATTTTATCATACTTTTCTAAAAAATCAAAACTAGTAAGTCTTCTATTTTCTTGCCTTTTTTTAGGCCAAGGATCAGAAAAGTTAAGATATAATACATCTATTTCACCATCAAATATTTTATCTATATTTAAAGCATTATCTCTAATTAATTTTAAATTACTAATTTTCTTATCACCAATTTTTTTAATAGCCCTAGCCATAACATTATCTAATTTTTCAAGTCCAATATAATTAATATTATTATTTGAAATAGCCAAACTACTAATAAACTTACCAAATCCCATCCCTATTTCTAAACATATAGGATTATTATTATTAAATACACTACTCCAATTACCACAATTAGAATAAATATCATTAACTATATAATCACTTTTTTCAATAATTTCTTCTTTATTTTTTAAATTTCTAAGTCGCATAAAATCACCTATAAACATTATACTACTTTTTCTAATTTATTTATATATTTTAAATATATGTGATATACTTATTTTAAGAGGTGTTATATGCTTAAACTTATTAATATAGATAAAAATGAATATAATAAATTTGTTTCAAATAATAAATATAAATCACATTTTCTCCAAAGTCTACAATGGGGAGAATTTTCTAAATTAGAAAAAGGTTATACACCATATTATATGGGTCTTATAGATGAAAATAATAATATAGTCGCATCATGTCTACTTTTACAAAAACAATTGCCATTTTATTATACATATTTTTATTGTCCTAGAGGCTTCGTATTAGACTATAATAAAGATGACCTATTTAAAACAATGACAAAAGAAGTTGTAAAATTCTGCAAAGAGAAAAAAGGAATATTTGTAAAAATAGATCCAGATATAATAAGAAAATCAACAAATTATGAAGAAAAAGAAAACAAATTAAAACAAAATCCAGATAAGATTTTCAATACAATAAAACAAGCTGGATTTACACACCTAGGTTGGACACAAAATTTTGAAACAATGCAACCAAGATTTACATTTAGAATAGACTTAAAACAAGATATAAATGAAATAGAAAGTCATTTTTCTAAAACAACAAAACAAAGAATAAATAAAGCACAAAAACTAGATTGTTATGTTGAAATAGGAAATCAAAAAGATATAGATGAATTTTATAATTTAATGATGTTAACTGAAAATAGAAAAGGTTTTGTAGCTCACAACAAAGAATATTATGAAAAATTATATGAAATATTAAATAAAAATAATACATCTAAAGCAAAACTATTTCTAGGTAAAATAAATATAAATAATTCAATAAAATCACTAGAAAAAGATTTAAAAAAAGTAAAAGATCAATTATCATTAATACCATTTGATAATTTATCTAAATCATCTAAAATAAAATTAAATGAATTAAAAAAACAAAAAGATAATATAGAAAAAGAAATATCAAAATTTAAAGAAATACAAAAAGAAAAAGGAAATATAATTACTCTATCAGCACATTTTATAGTAGAATATTCAAACAAAGCATGGGTATTATATGCAGGAAATCATAATATTCTTCAAGAAACATATGTAAATTATTTAACATATTATGAACATTTAAAAACATGTAAAGAAGATAATATAGAAATATATGATCAATTTGGAACAATTGGTGATTTATCAAAAGATAATCCATTATTAGGACTACACGAATTTAAAAAGAAATTTGGTGGTGATTATATAGAATTTTTAGGAGAATTTGATTATAAAATAAACAGAATTATGTATTTTATATTTACAAAATTAGTACCAATTTATAGAAAAATAATAAGAAACAAATCAAAGAAGGAATTAGACAATGAAGTTAGTAAAATTAAATGACAATGAATTTAAAAAATATGCCGATAATCATGAACAAATAACATTTCATCAAACAATACAATGGGCAAATTTAAAAAAACATAACGGTTGGGAACATGACCTCATAGGATTAAAAGACGAAAAAGAAATAAAAGCTGCAGCATTGCTTCTAAGAAAAAAAATACCTATTATAAATAAATATATGTATTACTCACCAAGAGGTTTTTTAATTGATTATAAAAACAAAGAACTATTAGAAGAATTCACAACAAAATTAAAAAAATATATAAAAGAAAATAAAGGAATATTTGTAAAAATAGATCCCTATGTAGAATATAAGTCTCATGATAACAATGGAAATATAACAGATAGATTAGATAATACACAAATAATAAATAATTTAAAAGATTTAGGTTATAAACATATGGGATTTAATTTGATGCAAACAACATTACAACCAAGATGGATGCATGTAATAAATACAAATAGAAATATAGATGATATATTAAAAGATATGGAATCTAAAACAAGACAAATACTACATAAAAATGAAAAATCTGCAATACATACAAGAGAAATTAAAAAAGATGAAATAAAAATATTTAAAGATATAATGCAAAAAACAGCAGATAGAAGAGAATTTGTAGATAGACCTCTATCATATTATGAAAATATGTGGGATGAATTACATAATTCAGGTATATTAAAAATAGTAATTGCAGAAATAGACTTTAATGAATTCAAGAATAACACAAAAAATGAAATTGATGAAAATCAAAAAGAATTAGATGATAGAACATATAAGCATGATAACAACCTTCTTAAAATGAATGAAAAAAAATACAATCAATCAAATAAACAAAATCAAGATAACATTGATAGATTAAAAAAACAAATAGATAAAATAGATGATTATATAAAAGAATATGGAAATAAAAAAGTTCTAGGAGGAATATTATTTCTAATATATAAAAATGAAGTACTATCCCTATTTGGAGGAACAGAAGATAATGTAATGAATTTCCAATCAGCATACTCATGTCACTATTGGGGAATAAAATATGCACAAGAGCATAACTATAAAAAATATAACTTCTATGGTATAACAGGTGACTTTAATGAAACTAATCCACTATATGGACTTTATCTATTTAAAAAAAGTTTTGGAGGCTATGTAGTAGAACTAATAGGAGAATTTGATTTAATAATAGCTCCATTCTGGTATAATACATATAAATTAACATATAAAATATATCATACAATAAAGAAGCTAAAACACTAGCTTCTTTTTTAGTAAAAATTCTTCTATTTCCACACAAACCAAATAAATATATATCCAACAAATAATGCAGAAAAAGTAAGTGGTATTCCATATTTCATAAATTCCTTGAAACTAACATCATATCCTTCTTTTTTAAGTAAACTAACACCCGCAATATTTGCAGAAGCACCAACAGGAGTAACATTACCTCCTAATGTAGCTCCAGACAATAATCCAAAATATAACAAATAAGGATTTATGGAAGAAACAGCACATATACTTTTAACAACAGGAAGCATTGTCGCAACATATGGAATATTATCAATGAAAGCAGATATAAAAGCAGATCCCCAAACAATAATTGTATATAATATAAATGGATGATTTCCTCCAATTTTAGCTATAAAATCAGAAATATCATTTATTAATCCTACTTCAGTAATACCACCAATTACTAAAAATAATCCAAGTAACAACAACACTGTTTTATAATCAACATTTCTAATACTTTGAAGAATTGCATTATCTCTTTTATTCCTAGTTCCATCAACAAGTAAGCAAAGAAGAGCAAATCCAATACAAATAATACCATTAGTATAACTAGGTCTAATTGGAAAAAATGATGCCACAATTAAACTAACTATAAGAAGAATTAAAAGAATTGAAGAATAATAATTAATAACTCTAACATCCTTAGATGCCTCTACTTTTTTTCTATAATTTCTAAACATAAACATCATAACAGCAAGAGAAGCTAAAGCACCAAGTTCAACTGCAAAAAATATGCTTGGTTTCCCATTTATGAAAAAGAACGAATTAAAGTCCATATTAGCATGAGCACCTAACATAATAGATGTAGTATCACCAACAAGGGTTGCTGCACCTTGTAAATTAGATGATATAGCCAAACATAAAATCATAGGTATAGGATTAATTTTAAGTTTTTTACACACAGCAATACCAATAGGAGCAATCATTAATACCGTAGCTGTATTATCAATAAATGCAGAAATCAATCCAGCAAAAGCACTCATAAAAATAGTTACCCACATAACATTAGGTGAAATATCCAACAACTTATCCGCAATCAAAGCAGGCATTTTAGATTCAATAAAATAATACACAACAATCATAGTACCAATAAGCATCAAAAAAACATTAATATCAATACTAGCCAATATTCTATTAAAAGGTAATATACCAAGTAAAATATAAACAAAGCCAGTACCTAAAGCAATATGTTCCTTATAATTTTGAAACTGAATAATCATAATATACATTACAACAAATAAAATTAAAGCAACTAATTTCATATCACACCTCCTATAAATCTATTATAAAAACATATATCAATATAATATCATATATTATAAAAAAAAAGAATGTCAAAAAATGACATTCCATAAAACTATTTAATTTCAATAGTTTTTTTATTATCAATGATTTCTTTTTTAGGAACAATAATATTTAATACACCATTATTATAAGATGCATCAATATTATCTTCATCAACATTACCTAAATAAAATGTTCTTTCACATTTACTATAACGTCTCTCTCTTCTTATATATTCTTTATCATCATCATTATCTTCGTCTTTCTTTTCAGCTGACACAGTCAAGTATCCATCTTTAGAAGAAATATTAATATCTTTTTTATCAAAACCTACTAAATCCATTTCCACATGATACTTATTATCCTTTTCATAAATATCACATTTCATATTGCTTTCATGTCTAGGTATTACTGGCATAAAATCATCAAAGAAATCATCATAAAATTTTCTTGGCATTAAATCCATAATATCATCTCCTTTAACAATTATAATTCTACTACAATAATTAGCACTTGTCAAGTGAAAGTGCTAATTATTTTTAAATTATTTAAATTATATAAAATAAAACTATTTACTAATATGAGATAAAATATATTCATTAATAATATTTCTTATATTATTTAACTCTTTAACATAATCAGTATTATCAAAAGAAACATTAATATAATTATCAATTATTTTATCTATATACCCTCTACTATATATAATATCAAATGATTTAGAATAATTAAAATCAAAAGGAAAACATAATACAATCATCATTTTATCAGCTAAATTTTTAATATTATGAGAATCAATCAATTTATTTTCTTTAATACACTCAACTATATCATCAGATATATTATCTTCTACTCTCTTATTACCAAGTTCCCCAATAACATATAAATACATAATATCTATCTTATCTGCATCCCTAATAATTTTACTAAACAAAAGTTCTCTATCATCTAAATTAGAATCAATTATAAACTTATTATGATTTCTAATAGCATTATATATTATATTATCATACTTACTATCTATAATATAATTTCTAATATTATTATCCTTCTTTAATAAATAAACTCCTAAGTCACCATGATCAATAGTATTTATATCAACAAAACTATTATAATATTTAAATTGATCAAACCTACCTATATCGTGCAATAAACCTATAATTTGAGAAAGTTCAATATCATCTTCAGATAAAGAAATAGATTCTGAAATAATTTTAGATAATTCCATTACCCTATAAGAATGATTATATTTCAACTCACATCTATAATATTTTAAATAATCTTTAGTATAATCATCAAATTCTTTTTGTAATTTATTAAGCATACAAACTCCTATCTAATATAACCTCTAAAAATAGAAAAAATTACTTAAAGTAATTTTATTCTAAAGTTTCATTTGAATTAGATTGTTCCCCATCATTTATATTAATATTATCCCCATCTTCAAATATCAACTTATTCAAAGTACCAGCTTTATATTTTTCAACCTGATTTTCTTCTTCATTCCTATTGACATCTTCATCATCTTCTAAAATAAAGTTATCACTATTATAATCATCAGAAGAAGGATTTACTATATCATCAGATAATAAATTACCATCATCATATGCATAATTATCATCAGAACCCTCTTCATCCTCTTTTTGTTTTTGCATATACTTATATCCTGCATATCCTGCAGCTCCAGCAGCAGCAACACCTAATGCTACAGGAATAGCATAATTAGGTTTTTTCTTAACAGGTGTCACAACAGTAGGAGTAGAAACAGTAGGAGTAGGTACACTAGGAGTAGATGAATAAGAACTATCAATATTTACAAAATCATCATCTTCTTCTGTATCAGTATCAGGATCAAGTTCTTCTAATCCTTCATCTAAAGTATCATTTTCATCTACATTTGTTAATTCAGAAGGTTCTGGTGCAGTATCATCAGCAAGAGAAGTATCAATAGTAGAAGCATCAGTAGAAGGCTCATAAACATATCTTGTAATAGTTCCTCCTCCACCTCCACCATATGTAGCAGCAGGCTGAGCAGCTTGTTGTGAAGCAGCATCCACAGCTCCCAAAGTAACAAGACCAGGCGCAACTGCTTGAGAAGCAGTATCAGGCAAATTACTATCACTAGTATTATTACTTGACTTATCATCAGATTTCTCAGAAGAATCATTTTTATTAGAAGAGTCATCTTTTTTATCATCAGTGTCTTTATCTTTATCTTTATCTTCAACTACTTCTTCAACATCAGATTTACCATCTAACTTATTATCATCATCATCAGTTTTCTCATCATCATCGTTAATAACATTACCATATTTATCTTTTTTAACAACTGTTTTCTTTCCATCTGCATCAATAGTAGTAATAGTCTTATTTCCATCTTTATCAGTTTCTGTTATAACTTTAGATCCATCTTTTTTAGTAATAGTCTCAACACTACTTCCATCTTTATTTTCAATCTTTTCTGTCTTAGTACCATCACTATCAATAGTAACAGTTGTTTTATTACCATCCTCATCAACAGAAATTGATTTCATAGTACCATCTTTATTTTCTATTGTTTCAGAATAACTACCATCAACATTTTTAACAGATGTAGTCTTATTACCATTCTTATCAATATCAATAGTAGTAGTATTACCATAAATATCAGTAGTAACTTCTTTTGAAGAACCATCTGCATTTGTAATTAGTTTATGAGAAGAACCATCTGCATTTTTTTCATCAATTTCTTTAGAAATTATTTTTCCACTTGAATCTCGTGTAATCTTAGTAACTTTCTCATTTCCAATACCATCCTGTTCAGTGGTAATTGTGGTTGTTGTACCATCTGCATTTTTTATTTCATCAACTTTAACTCCAGCATCAAGAATACTACCAGTCAATCCAGAAATAGTAGCCAAGTCTCCAACTGTTGGAACTGATTTTTTAGGTGGTGCAGTTGTACTAGGAGGTGCAGTCGTAGAAGCAGGAGGTGCAGTAGTTGCAGTAGGTGGTGGCGTAGTTGATCCTCCAGGCGGAGTAGTTGATCCACCTCCAGGTGGAGTTGTTGATCCTCCTCCAGGTGGCGTAGTTGTTCCACCTCCAGGTGGAGTAATAATTCCACCCCCAGGTGGTGTAGTCATTCCACCTCCAGGTGGCGTAGTTGATCCTCCCGGTGGCGTGGTTTCAGTAGGTGGTGGAGTGTCAATACGATTTTTATAATCTTCTCTATTTTTATAGAAATCAACATCATCCATAGAATAATTACCACCAGTAACACCTGTAATTGAAGAAACAGCATTATCAAAAGAAGTAGAATCCATAGTAACAGCATCTTCAGCAACAGTAAATGAATCAACAACAGAACGACATCCATTATATAAATAATCCAAATAATCCCTTCCCCAAGAAGTAAACCTATCATTTAAATCAACTTCTAAATCATTAACAATGATATCAGAAAAACAATTATTATCATTTTCATCAAGATGCGAATCACCAATATTATTCAAAATATCTATCAAATTATTCAAATTTTTTAACAAATTAGAATTATATGCCTGCATCCTTTCTAATTCATTCGAAGATTCATTTAAATCATCATATATTACCTGTACTTTTCCCATGAAACACCTTCAATCTCAAACATAATATGTTTGTTTAAACAATTTATTTATTTTCATTCATTTTAGAAATAACTTGAGCTTTTAACTCATCCATTTTTCCAACAAGTTCTTTTTCAGAATCATCAACATAACCCTTAAATAGTATTTTATCAATATCTTCTATATTAAATACTAAATTCTGATTACTTGAAATCAATCCTTCAGGATACAAAGAAGCTGAATAATCATAAATCTTAGTTTGATCCTCATTTGGTATAGGTAAATAACCTATAATCATAACAGCTTTCTTAGCCTCTTTTAGCATTACTACGCTACCTATTGGTAAATATTTTTCTTCCATTTTCTTTTTCCTCCTTATTTAC
>CADCRC010000058.1 GCA_902803795.1 uncultured Erysipelotrichaceae bacterium
GGCAGTTTTATGTATAGAAACATGTTTTTAAATATGAAACATGGTTAAATGACCTATTCCTAAATAGGTGTCCACCCATTGCGAATCAATCGCAGTTTTAGAAAGGAAGTAAATATGAACAAAGAAAAAGAATTTAAAAAAGATGACTATATTAGAATTGTAAAGGAAAAGTTAAAAGATAATTCAAATATCATGCTAGAGCAAATAGACAGATATTATAAAGCCAAAGATTATACTCTTCCAACTTGCAAGTATAAAGTTGGAGATGATGTTAAATTATTAAAAGGAACACTACTACATGGTACATATAAAAATATTGATGGATTAAAGAAAATTTTAGATGATGGTTTAATATCTAGTTGGTTTATAGATGGAAGATTGTCAAAATATCCAAGTTCTATTGGTGTATGGAATATAAAAGAAGATTATTTACTAAAAGACTACATAAATTTCTATTCTGGAGGGACTATTTTATATAGTGGTATATTCGAAAATGGTATAGATACTCAAACTAATAAGACAGCTGTTATTCCTTATAATGATATGAATAATATTATTAATATTATTACTAGTGTTGATTGCCATATGTGGACTTTGGAGCAAACAAAAGAAGCAAGATTTATGCCTAGTTTAGTCCAAGATAGAGTTCAAATTGGTATTATTTTTAATGGAAATAATGATTATACAAAGGAATTATTAAAAGGAGATATATTAAATCCTAATTTTATTAGTGATGATAATGTTAAAGAATTTGTTAATCCAGATTATTATGAAAAGTTTTTAAAACACAGAAAAAATAAAGATGATTTTTTTACAGATCGTGAAAGTGCTATTCTTTTTGGGATTCCAGCTAATTTAATTGAAGGTATATTAGTTGGTAGAAAATATGAAAAAGATAATAAGATATTAAATGAGATAAAAGAATTAATACCAAATTGCTATATATGCAATTTAGATGGTAAGGTAATATTCTAGAATATAAGTATAATGTGATAACTATATGTTCTTTAACATAGAACCGGTATAGTACTAGGATAATAAGAACATATTCTATTACCCTAGTACAGCCCTAGACAATATGTTCTTCGCCCCAGAACATGGCATGTCGAATGTGTCTGTTTATTAATGAAGAAATAATGCGATGAATCCCTTATAAAATAAGGTTTTTTTTGTATATAATTAGTAATGTTCGATATTGACTATCAAACAAGTGTATGATAACATGCTCGTAAGGAGGATTTGGTATGGAAATAAGTGTAGATAATCAAATAATTAATTATGTAAAAATAGGTGATGAAGATTATATATCGATTACTGATATGCTTAAATCAAAAGATGGTAACTTCTTTGTTACAGATTGGTTGAGAAATAGAAATACAGTAGAATTTTTAGGAATTTGGGAAGAACTTCATAATCCGACTTTTAATTATGGCGAATTCGCCATAATTAAAAGTCAAGCTGGTTTAAATAATTATAAGATTAGTGTCAAAGAATGGGTTGAGAAAACAAATGCAATAGGAATTACTTCTAAAGCAGGAAGATATGGAGGTACATATGCTCATAAAGATATTGCATTTGAATTTGGAATGTGGATTAGTCCAAAATTCAAATTATTATTAATAAAAGAATTTGAAAGATTAAAAAAAGAAGAACAAAAACAATTAGAATGGAGCGCTAAAAGAGAACTATCAAAGATAAATTATAGAATTCATACGGATGCAATAAAAAATAGATTAATTCCTATCAAATTAACTAAGGATCAAATTAATATTATATATGCAGAAGAAGCAGATGTTCTTAATATGGCTTTATTCGGAATGACTGCAAAAGATTGGAAGAATGCTAATCCTGATTTAAAAGGGAATATTAGAGATTATGCATCACTAAATGAACTTATATGCTTAGCAAACCTAGAAAATATAAATTCAGTTTTTATAAATGATGGTATTAATCAATCAGTTAGACTTGAAAGATTGAATAAAATTGCTATATCTCAGATGAAAATTTTAAATAATAATGATATTATATATTTGGATGATGTAAATAGATAATTTCGACTATGCAAATAACCCACAGACTAGTTTAGTAGTTCGTTGGTAGTATCCATGCAAAGATCCACAGTCATATAAAAAATGACTACGCAAAGACCCACGGTCTAGCCATTGCGAGTCCATCACAGTTTTAGAAAGAAAATAATATATGAAAAAAGAAAAGAAATTAAAAGAAGAAGAAAATAATAATAAAGATGATAATAATAGCTACTGGATAGCTATTGGAATGTGTATAGGTGTAAGTGTTGGTACATCAATTGGTGTTTCTACTAATAATATAGGTTTATGTGTACCTATTGGACTTGTTATTGGACTGTGTATTGGAGTATTGTTATCTAATAATAATGGTAATGAAAAAAATAGAAACTAGAATATGATATGTTGAGAGTGTATGTTTGTTATATATTAGAAACTAACTAAGACTCTTATTTTATATGTATTTTTATTTTTTTTTGATAAATATCTTAAAAAAATAGCATATATAGATATTGATTTTGTATAAATTAGTTTGTGTTTGTTATATTATTAATTAGTAAATTAGATTTTTTAAAATATATTGAAGGAGTGAGTTTGGAGTATGAATGAATTTAAGATAAATAAAATATCTAAATCTAATTTTTTTAAGATAAATGAAGATAATGTTATGTTTATTACAAATCCTGGAAGAATGGGAGATGAGGATGGTTCAACTTTTATTGTAAAAGATAATGATTATTTAATTATATATAGAGTTGATGGTTGGATTTATCCTACTAGGAATGATAAAAATGAAAATATTATAACATTATCTGAATTTGCTAATCAATTTCCAAAATGGTATGATGCTTGGAAGAATTCCAAAGATAAAAATTATAGTGATAAGTATCAATATTTATATATGGGATTTGGTAATGGATTATGTGTTGATAAAACTATTTATAATGAATTTGAACCTTATTTAAATGATTTGGTTACTGAGTGTTTAAATAATGAAAATGATGGAGTGATTTCATTTGCTATATATAAAGTATGGAAAAATGCTTTTATAAATATGGTTAATTCAAAGAAATATATTTTAAAATAAGAGGAGTTAGTATGAGTGTTGTAATAAATGATTTAATTAAAATGCAAGATATTAAGTATAGAGATTTTCAAATTAAGTTAATACCTGGATATAATATTGATACTATGCTTGGAATTAGAACTACTGATCTTAGAAAATATGCTAAAGAATTAATTAAAAGTAATAATTATTTATCTTATTTAGATGATTTACCTCATAAATATTTTGAAGAGAATCAATTAGAGGCTTTTATTATTTCTGAAATTAAAGATTATGATGTATGTATTAATTATATTAATAAGTTTTTACCTTATGTAGATAATTGGGCTACATGTGATCAGATGTCTCCTAAGATTTTTAAAAAGAATCATTATAAATTAATTAATAATATAATGAAATGGATTAATTCAGATAAGCCTTATACTATTAGATTTGGTATTGGAATGTTAATGCGATATTTTCTTGATGAAGATTTTAAAGAAGAGTATTTAAAAATAGTTTCATGTATTAAATCTGATGAATATTATGTAAATATGATGATTGCTTGGTTTTTTGCAACTGCTTTAGCAAAACAATATGATAAGACTATTATTTATCTAGAAAATAATAAATTAGATAAATGGATACATAATAAAACTATACAGAAAGCAATAGAAAGTTATCGTATTAGTCCTGATAAAAAAGAGTATTTAAAAAGTTTAAAAAAATAAAGAGACTAGTATTAATAAATTTATGTTATAATCTTATGAGGTGGTAATATGAAGAATAATCTTAGTTATTATGAATTATCTAATATGAATGAAGAAAATATATTAAAATTGTATGAAACTTCTAAAAATGGACTTAATGAAAGTTCTGTTTCTAATAGGTTAGATGAATATGGGGATAATATTCCTACTGATAATAGAAAAAAAGGACCAATGTATTTTATAATTGATAGTTTTAAAGATAAGTTTATTTTAATACTTATTGTTCTAGCGATTATTAATTATTTTACTGGGGATCCTGTTGGTTCAATTATAATATTTATAATTACATTTATTAGTGCTTTAATTAGTTTTTCACAGAATTATTCTACTTATAGATTTAATTTAAAATTAAAAGAGAAGATTAGAATATTTACTGATGTAATTAGAAATGATAAACAAAAAGAAATAAGACAAGAAAAAGTTGTACTTGGTGATATTGTTACATTAAGTGCTGGTTCTGTAGTACCTGCT
Organism: uncultured Erysipelotrichaceae bacterium; assembly: GCA_902803795.1. GTDB lineage: Bacteria > Bacillota_I > Bacilli_A > RF39 > UBA660 > RUG14903. Next base: position 4,314 of record CADCRC010000058.1, read on the forward strand.
GATTTATATTTACTTGAAAGTAAAGATTTATTTATTAATCAATCTTCTTTTACTGGAGAATCTATTGCAGTTGAAAAAATTGCTTTTAAAACTGCTAAAATAAATGATGATGAAACTGATATTAAAAATATATGTTTAATGGGTACAACTGTTATTAGTGGTAATGGACTTGGTGTTGTTATTAAAACTGGTCTTGATACATTTATGGGTAAGGTTAATGCTAAAGTATCTAATGTTAAAGATTTAACTACTTTTGAACAAGGTATTAATCATATTAGTTCAATGTTAATTAAATATATGATTGTAATATCGTTTCTTGTGTTTTGTATATATGGATTTATTAGAGGTAATATTCCACAAGCTTTATTATTTGCTTTGTCTGTGGCAGTAGGTATTACTCCTTCTATGTTACCAATGATTGTTAATGTTAATTTAACTCGAGGTTCTAAATTACTTTCTAAAAAGAAAACTTTAGTTAAGAATATAAAGTCTATTCAGAATCTTGGATCTATGGATATATTATGTACTGATAAAACTGGTACTTTAACTAAAAATAATATTGTATTACAAAAATATATTAATCTTTTGGGTGAAGATGATGATTATGTTTTAAAATGTGCTTATGTTAATAGTAAACTTAGTACAGGTTTTAAGAATTTAGTAGATAGAGCTATTAATCAATATGGAAAAGAACATAATATAGATATTTCTAATTATAGTAAAATTGATGAGATACCATTTGATTATACAAGAAAGAGATCTTCTATTGTAGTTCAAAATGAAAAAGAGTATTCTGTTATTGCAAAAGGTGCTTTGGAAGAAATTTTAAAAGTATGTGATATGGCATTAATTAAAAATAAAGAAGTTAAAATTACTGAGAATATTTGTAAAAATGCAGAAAATGAAGCTATATCTCTTGCAAAGAAGGGAATGCAAGTAATTGCTTTAGCGGTTAAACATGAATATAATGGTACTGATAAATTTAATAAAGAGGATGAAACTAATTTTACTTTGATTGGTTTAATTGCTTTCTTAGATCCTCCTAAGATGGATGCTAAAAAAACAATTATGAATCTTAAAGATTTAGGTGTAACTACTAAAATACTTACTGGTGATAATAAATATGCTACTGAAGCGATTTGTGCTGCTGTTGGACTTCAAAGTAAAATACTTCTTGGAATTGATATTGATAAGATGAATGATACTGAACTTTCTAAAGTAGTAGAGGATGTAAATGTTTTTGCTAGAATGAATCCATTACAAAAAGAAAGAGTAGTTGCTTTACTTAGGAAGAATGGTCATTGTGTTGGATATATGGGTGATGGAGTAAATGATGCACCTGCATTACATTCTTCGGATGTTGCTATTTCTGTTGATGATGCTACTGATATTGCAAAAGAATCTAGTGATATTATTTTACTTGAACAAAATTTAGATGTAGTATATAATGGCGCAATTGAAGGAAGAAAGGTTTATGGAAATATTGTTAAATATATGAAACTTGCTTTATCTCAGGATTTTGGAGATGTATTTAGTATTATGATTTCTAGTATTTTTCTTCCATTTTTACCATTAATGCCAATTCAAATGTTAATACAGGATTTTATAGTAGAAATATCACAAATAGGTATTCCATATGATAATGTAGATTTAGAATTTTTAAAAACACCTAAAAAATGGGATACTAAAGATTTAAGTAAATTTATGAGAATTTTTGGTATTATCAGTTCTATTACTGATGTTTGTGCATTTTTAATATTTTGGTTTATTTTTAAATATAATAGTATAGATAAACAAATGTATTTTCAAACTGCTTGGTTTATAGAGTGTATTATTTCTGAGACATTAATAATTTATTATTTAAGGACTAATAGACTTAATTATTTTAAATCTAATCCTAGTAAAATACTTGTATGTTTATCATTAATTACAATTGCTTGTACTATATTAATACCGATAGTTTTATCTAGTTTTACAGAATTTCATTTTGTCATCTTACCTTTATATTATTATTTATATGTTATTGGTTTAGCAATTGTTTATGCGGTAATTGTTCAGTGTGTTAAGAAAATATATATTAAGAATAATAATTCATGGTTATAAATGATAATAATATATATTTATTATTTTATCTGATTGTTTATAAATTAGTAATAAATATTTATTTTTCAGCATTCTAAAAAAATGCTGATTTTTTGTATTTATTATGAAGATATTTTTAATATTTATATTATTTTTAAATTATTTATATTATGTATTGTCATGTTTAGTATTGTTGCGTATAATATAACTAATAATAGAAGGAGTGATTCTATGTCGACATTCCATAGTTATAAACAATTAAATATATTATCTAAAAGTATTAAATTATTTAGTACTTTCTTTTTATTATCTTTTTTATTAATATTAAATGTTCATGCTGAAGAA
>CADCRC010000059.1 GCA_902803795.1 uncultured Erysipelotrichaceae bacterium
GATGAGTCTGTATATAATTTAGCAGCACTTATAATAGAATTTCTTAATGTCATATATTCTTTTTCTTTGTTTTTTTGTTAAAAAATTTCTTAATGATGGCAATGCAAGTATAACTATAATTCCCATTAAAACTATTGCGATTAATAATTCTACTAATGTAAAACCTTTATTTTTATATTTATTCAATCAAGTCACCTACCTATTATAATAAATTATAGCATAAAAAAATAAAAATAATACTTATAAAGTGTATTATTTTTATGTATCTATTATTATTTATTAGGATCAACTATTATTTTAATTGCATCATCTTTACCACTGGTTAATCTTTCATATGCTTCTTGTGTGCTTTCTAAATCAATTATGTCATCCACAAATTTTAGTGTATCTATTCTTTTTTGTGCCATCAATTCAATGCATGTTTTGAATTCATCTATTGTATATGCGATTGCGCCTTTTATATTTAGTTCTCTAGTTACAGCTACAATGGATGGAATAGTTACTGTTCCTAGAGAAACGCCTACTAATATAACTGTTCCGCCAGGTTTTACAGCCATTATTGCTGAAGAGACTGCTGGAGAATTACCACAACATTCAATAACAACGTCAAATCCACCTTCAGTAATCGTATTATATTTTTCAATCATTTTAGGATCTCTTGCATCAGCAAATCCGTCTGCAACACCAAGTTTTAATGCTTTTTCTCCTCTTTTTGGATTTGTTTCAGATACTACAACGTAACTGGCACCTTCCATTTTAGCAAACATTGCGGATATCTGTCCTATTATTCCTCCACCAATTACTAAAACTTTATCCCCAACTTTTATATCAGCTAGATGTATCGCATGAAGACCTACTGCTGTTGGTTCTACCATTGCTACTTCCTCATCAGATATTGTTGCGGGAACTTTCATAACCATATCACTTCTTACTGCAATAGTTTGAGTTAAAGCTCCTGGATTTGTTAAGGCAAGACCAATTGATTTATCCCATGTTTTTGCACAATATTGTACATTTCCACTTTTACATGGTTCACAGTGTCCGCATGGTGAAATTGGCAAAGCAGTTACTCTATCTCCTACAATTAAATCTTCTCTATTTCCTGGATTTTTTACAACACCACAAAATTCATGACCCATTATTAAACCTTTTGGTTCACCTGCAACCCAATAATGTAAATCACTTCCGCAAATTCCACTTTTTTTGATATCAATAATTACATTTTCTCCGTCTGCTAAAGGTTCTGGAATTTGTGATATTTCGAATTTTTTTGGTCCTTTAATTTTTACACATCTCATTTTTTCAACTCCTCTTCTAATATAAAATTATAACATATAAAAAAATTATTATAAATAAACTATAATAATTTTATAATAATATAAATTATTTTATGTCAATTATTTCAACTTCATATTTTCCATTTGGTGAATCGACTTGAACAACATCTCCAACTTTATGATTGAATAGTGCTTGTGCTATAGGAGATTCATTTGATATTTTTGCATTAAATGGATCTGCTTCTTGAGAACCAACTATTTTATATACTTCTGGTTCATCATCATCTTCATCAACATATTTAATTGATACTGTATTTCCAACATTTACAATATCGCTTGATTCAGATACGATTATTTTTGCATTTTCAATCATCTTTTCTAATTGTTTAATTCTTCTTTCAATTTCTCCTTGTTTTGCTTTTGCAGCATGATATTCAGCATTTTCACTTAAATCTCCAAGTGCTCTTGCTTCTTTTATATCTTTTATATTTTTTGGTCTTTGATTATTAATCAAATCACTTAATTCACTTTTTAATTCATCCAAACCCTCTTGCGTTAATAAAACTTCTTTTGACTTTGTCATTTTCTTCACCTCTTTATTAATTAAAAATAAGTTACTAACAACTTAATTTTGCAATATTATATCATATTATGTAATATAAATCAATGTAAAAACATATTATGCTATAATCTTACAAACTAGTAAAGATTATAGCATACTTATTTTCTTTTTTCTAGTTTTTTAATACTATTTAAAAAATAATCATCTGTCATTGAATCTATATAGTCAATTACTATTCTTTTATTTGATGTTTCTTTATATTTATCATTCTTATTATTTAAAAATAATTTATATATATCACTTTCTATATTATTATTTTCTAAATCTTTTAGACAATTATTATATATTTTATTCATACCTATTCTATAATAATTTATTTCTTCTTCATTTAAACTTTTATTATATATATTTTTATAGTTAAAATTAATTAATTTGCTTAGCGCATCATAGACTTCATCACTTAATTTAATGTATGGTTTATTTATAGAATTATCTATTATATCTGTGACTAGTGTGTTTACTATTTCTTTATTAGTATTGCCAAGTATTTTTACTATATCTTCTGGTACATCTTCTCTTTTTATTTTGCCTAAATTAATAGAGTCTTCTATATCTCTTCCTATGTATGCGATAATATCACTTATTCTTACAACACATCCCTCTAACGTTTTTGGTCTATATGTTTTAGATAATTTTAGATTTTTATAACTTGTATTATATTCATTTAAAAAATCATCAAATGTTTTTTCTTGAGGTATATATTTACTTGATATCATTTCTCCGTTATGACAAAATATTCCATCTAATACTTCTAGAGTAAGATTTAGTCCTTCTCCATTATTTTCAATATACATATAATTTCTAATGCCTTGTACATTATGTGCAAAATATTCTCCTAATTCTTTTTGAGATATTTCATTTAATAATTTTTCTCCAGTATGACCTAATGGAGTGTGTCCTATATCATGACCTAGGCTGATTGCTTCTATTAAATCAATATTTAGTCCTAATGCTCTTCCTATTGTTCTTGCAATTTTACTTACAAGTTGGACATGTATAAGTCTCATTTGTATATTATCATTTTTATTATATGAATACACCTGAGTTTTATTTGCATACCTTGTATAGCTATGAGCATGAATTATTCTGTCTGCATCATGAAAAAAATTAGTTCTAATATCATCTTTCTCATCGAATAATCTTGTTGCATTATCATCTTTAAAAGCATATTGATTATATGAATCTTCTTGTCTTTTAAAATTTGCTTTTGCTTTGTTAAAATTATCCATATTAGACCTCTCTTCTTATCATAGAAAATTCTTCTATTTTTTTATTAAAACTTATTTCTACAATATTTTGTGGGTGTGTCGATTTATTTATTTTGCTTCCTTCAGCATATATATCTTCTATTTTAAAATAGTAATCTTTTCC